>CAYWGP010000148.1:0-5947 GCA_964458155.1 uncultured Bacteroides sp. | reverse complement strand
TGCACGGGGGATGATCGGGGGACTTACCCGTGGAGTAACTGCCGGTCATATCGCCAGGGCTGCACTTGAGAGTATTGCCTTCCAGGTAAACGATGTGATCGGAGCCATGGAGAGTGATGCCGGCATTAAGATTGGCGAACTGAAGGTAGATGGTGGTGCGGTGGTCAACGACCTGCTGATGCAGTTTCAGTCCGACCTGATCGGAATACCTGTGATTCGACCCGAAAACATTGAAACCACAGCCTTGGGAGCAGCCTACCTGGCCGGACTGGCCACAGGGTTCTGGGGATCGGTAGAAGAGATCAGGGAGCAGTGGGCCATGGACCGTAACTTCACCAGCAAGGTCTCACCCGCGAAGAGCCAGGCTCTGAAAAAGGGGTGGGAAAAAGCTGTATCAAGAAGCCGCTCCTGGCAGGAGCCCATTACCTGATCCATTAAGCATTAGGCAATTAACCATTAAGTACTAACCATTAACTATTTACAATATGCTAAACGAACTTTTTGCTGAATTCATAGGCACATTTCTCCTGATACTGCTGGGGAACGGTGTGGTGGCAAATGTAGTACTCAAGGATACGAAAGGTTCAAACGGGGGATGGCTCTTAATTTCAATGGGTTGGGGACTGGGTGTATTTGTAGGGGTAGCGGTAGCCGGACCCGTATCCGGGGCACATATCAATCCCGCAGTTACGCTGGGACTGGCTGTTGCTGGTAATTTTGCATGGTCGCAGGTGCTCCCGTTCATCCTGGCCCAGATGGCTGGTGCTGCTGCCGGTGCCGGAACGGTATGGCTCTTTTACCGTCAACACTTTAACCGCACTGAGGATGCAGGGGCACAGCTGGGATGTTTTGCTACCGGTCCGGCCATTCGCAAACCTGCCAGTAACTTTTATAGTGAGGTGATCGGCACCTTTGTATTGATCTTTGTGATTCTCTATATAGCTGACCCTGCCATCCTGCTGGAAGAAGGAGAAGAGTTGAAAATGGGTCTTGGTACACTGGGTGCTCTTCCAGTGGCATTACTGGTAACGGCCATTGGTATATCTCTGGGAGGAACCACAGGTTATGCCATTAATCCGGCCCGGGACCTGGCTCCAAGGAT
This sequence comes from uncultured Bacteroides sp., assembly GCA_964458155.1. Taxonomy (GTDB): domain Bacteria; phylum Bacteroidota; class Bacteroidia; order Bacteroidales. The sequence continues at coordinate 4,845 of CAYWGP010000148.1, read as the reverse complement.
TATGCATAGCTTGCTGCCCATGAATCATAAGGGCAGCAGCGACTGGTCTTATGCCTGGATCCCCTTTCTCGGACCTTTCATTGGAGCCCTGATTGCCGCAGGATTTTTCCTTCTTCAGGGGGTTCTGGTAGCTTAATACTATTCATACCGGAGCGCGAGTACCGGGTTGATCCGGGCAGTGCGGAAGGCATGGTAGAGTACGGTAAGAATGGCTACAGTGGCTGTGACAAGGGCGGTCAGTATAAAGAGGTCCGGTTTCAGTTCAATCCGGAAGGAAAACTCCTTGAGCCACCGGTTGGCAATAAACCAGACAGACGGAAGGGCGATCACCAGTGAAATAAGTACATAGAATGAGAAATCCCGGATCATCATCAGTGTAATCTGGTTTTCCATGGCACCCATGGATTTTCGGATTCCGATTTCCTTGGTCCTTCGCTGTGCAGTAAAGGAAGCCAGAGCAAAAAGTCCCAGTGAGGCAATGATCATGGCTACCACGGTAAAAATCTTCAAGAGGGTGGACATTCTCTCCTCGCCCTGGTACATGTTGTCAATACTCTCTTCAACATAAGTATAATCAAAAGGGTACTGGGGCAACATCTCTTCCCATTTCTCCTGCATGAAGGCAAGTGCTTCCTTGGGTTCCACAGGAGCCAGCCTCACTACCATGCTCATTAACATTTCCGCGGGCAGAGGAGCCAGGGCCATGGGTTCAATTTCGTCCCCCAGAGGTTTAAAATGGTAGTCTTCCATCACACCTACCACCTGGCCGTGGATTCCCATAAAGGTCAGGTTCATACCCACAATTTCCTCTTTTCCGATAATGCTGGCCAGGGTGCTGTTGATGATCCAGTTGGCCAGGGTATCGTTGTTGTACATGTCGGCAGGATAAGCATCAGAAAAATCCCGGCCCGAGTGCAAGGAAATACCCATGGTCTCAATAAAATTGTGGTGTACCCCGGTAAAGGAGACCAGCACATCCTGTTCAGGGTCCTTTCCTTCCCATCTGATCCCGCTGGAATTGGAGCCAATACGGTAAGGGGGTTGGATGGAGGCGGTGGCATTCAGAATACCAGGATTTTCCATGAATGTTTGCTTAAGCTTCTCGTACTCCTGGTTAAGGTTTCCCCGCAGAGGGATATGTACCAGGTTGAACTTGTTATACCCCAGGTCGGCGCTTCGCATAAAGGTAAGCTGGCGGGTGGCCACCAGGGCACCGGTGATCAGGATTACCGCCAGGGTAAACTGGAAAACAACAAGGATTTTCCGGAGCAAACCGCTGCCGGTTCGCTGATCGGTCTGTTCACGGATGGCGCGCACCGGTCTCAGGGCCGACAGATAGAGGGCCGGGTAGCTGCCAGCCAGGAGGGTGGTCACCACCAGTACCACCAGGATGCCCAGAAGAAACTGGAGAGAAAAAAGTCCGGCTGGTTCAATATCCTTCCCCGAGATATGGTTAAACTTGCTCAGGAGGACGAGTACCAGCACAAAGGCTAACACCACGGAGATCAGGGTCTGAACAAAGGATTCGGTCAGGTACTGACGCACCAGGTGCATCCTGGATGCTCCATTCACCTTCCTGAGTCCGATTTCCTTGGCGCGTATGGAAGAACGTGCCGTAGAGAGGTTCATAAAGTTAATGCAGGCTATCAGCAGGACAAAGAAGGCGATGGCTCCGAAAATGTAAACATACATGATGGCTCCAGGCGATTTTCCAAATCCAAAGTAGGAGTGAAGGTGGATCCGGGAAAAGGGCGCTACCATGAAGTCGATGGTGTTATTTTCTTTATAGATGTTGGTGACCTCGGTGATTTTCCGGTTCACAATGCTATCCACTGCACCCTCCTGCAACTTTACAAGAGTTTGGATGGAATTGGTACCCCAGGAGTCGTTGTTACGGTCCTCCAGGCTAAGATAGTTCCAGGGGAAGAGGACCTTGAAACCAAGGATGGTGTTTGAGGGAGGATCCTCAATTACTGCAGAAATGATGAAATGCTGGTCCTGGTTAACCTGGATGGTCCGGCCCACGGGATCAGCATCGCCAAAATACTTGGTTGCCAGCTCCTCGGTAATTACCATGGTATTGGGCTCCCTGAGGACACCCTCTTTATTTCCGTATCTAAATTCGAAGGTAAACATATCGAAGAAGGAAGAGTCGACAACAACGATACCATCTTCAAAGAATTTGTTCTCCCCTTCGGTAAAGAGGTGACCGCCCCGGAAGGCCAGGCGGCACTGCTCTTCAATTTCGGGGACTTCATCCTTCCAGACCGGTCCTGATACAAAGGGAGTTACATTTACATGGTAGGGCTCCGCGTTGGAATAGTACTGGTCTTCCTCGATCCGGAAGAGCCGGTCAAAATCAGTGTGAAACCTGTCATAACTTAATTCGTGCTGTACCCAGAGCAGCATAAACAGAGCGCAGGCGAGGCTGACTGATAATCCGAGAATGTTGATGATGGTGATTCGTCTCTCTTTAAACAACAGGCGGAGTACCTGTTTAAGATTGTTAAGGGACATATTTGTGAAGATTTTTATAAAAGACGTCCCAACTTTCTCAAAATTACACATCCAAAACATTAAATTTGAAAATATTTTCAAAAAACATGCAACACCATGAAGAGAGATATTGATCTGTTTAATCTGATCGAGCTGGAATATCAACGTCAGAAACGTGGAATTGAGCTCATCGCATCTGAAAATTTTGTAAGCACCCAGGTGATGGAAGCCATGGGTTCCTGTCTCACCAATAAATACGCAGAAGGCTATTCAGGTCATCGCTACTACGGAGGCTGCGAAGTGATTGACCAGGTAGAAGATCTGGCCAAAGAGAGACTTTGTCAACTCTACGGAGCAGAATATGCCAATGTACAGCCCCACTCAGGGGCCCAGGCGAATATGGCTGTATTCCTGACAGTGCTTGAACCGGGCGATACCTTCATGGGACTTGATCTGAGTCACGGTGGACATCTTTCGCATGGTTCTCCGGTTAACAGCTCGGGAATCCTTTACAGGGCTGTTTCTTACGGACTGGATGAAAAGACAGGACGGATCGATTATGATGCCATGGAGGAGGTCGCGAAAAAGGAGCGACCTAAGATGATTGTAGGAGGTGCTTCGGCCTATTCCCGGGAATGGGATTACAAGAGAATGAGGAAGATTGCAGATGGTATAGGAGCGATCTTAATGATTGATATGGCCCATCCGGCAGGTTTGATTGCAGCCGGACTGCTTGATAACCCGCTTCCACATGCCCATATAGTCACTTCCACCACTCACAAGACCCTTCGCGGGCCCAGGGGAGGAATCATCCTGATTGGGAAAGATTATGATAATCCATGGGGAAGAGCCACTAAGAAAGGGGTGATCCGTAAGATGTCCTCGCTGATCAACTCGGCAGTATTTCCCGGAATCCAGGGCGGACCTCTTGAGCATGTGATTGCATCCAAGGCAGTGGCTTTTGGAGAGGCTCTGACAGACGAATTCAAAGCCTACCAGGTGCAGGTAATTAAGAATGCTACCGCAATGGCCGATGCTTTTATAAAGAAGGGATACAAGGTGGTCTCCGAAGGAACCGATAACCATTCTATGCTTATTGACCTGCGGACCAGGGTAGAGGATATAACAGGGAAACAGGTGGAAAAGATTCTGGAAGAAGCAGATATCACGGTCAACAAGAACATGGTACCTTTCGATTCCAGGTCTCCTTTCCAGACCAGCGGCATACGGGTGGGAACTCCTGCCATAAGTACAAGGGGCGTGAAGGAAGATCTGATACCCGTAATCGTAGATCTGATCGACCGGGTTATTATGAATATTGATGATAAATTGGTGATTGAAAAGACCCGCAAGGAAGTAAATGCAATGATGTTGGATTTCCCCATGTTTGCCTGATTGCGCCTGCATGGAATGGTATACCTATATCATCGTAATCGCCGTCGGGATCGTCGCAGGTATTATCAATACCCTGGCCGCCGGGGGTTCCCTTTTGACACTCCCGGTACTGATGGCCCTTGGGCTTCCTCCCAATATGGCTAACGGAACCAACCGGATAGCCATTTTTCTTCAGAATGTGGTGGGAGTAAGGCAGTTTCACAAGGAAAAGGTGATGGATTTCCCCGCCGGTTTCAAGGTTGGAATCCCTGCTCTGCTTGGAGCAATAGCCGGAGCCTTTATTGCTGTAAATCTGAATGATGAGGTGATGAAGCTGGCCATTGCCGGAGTTATGATCCTGGTTTTCTTCCTGATGCTTCTGAAACCCAACCGCTGGATCAAGAGCCATGAAGAACATCCCCCCATCCCTTACTGGCTTCAATTCATAGTCTTTTTCTTTGTGGGGATCTACGGAGGATTTATCCAGGCAGGTGTGGGATTTTTCCTGCTCACCAGCCTGGTGCTGGGCAGTGGCTTTGAACTCCTGAAAGCCAATGCCCTGAAAATTTTTGTGATCTTGCTTTATACTCCCCTGGCCCTGGTGATCTTCTTCCTGCACGGCGATGTGGATATATGGATGGGACTGGTACTGGCCGTGGGAAATATGATTGGCGCCCTTGTAGGAACCAAAATTGCAGTAAAGGGGGGAGCAAAATTTATCCGCTACTTTGTACTGGTAGCCATCCTGGGTGCGGCCACCAAGTTGATTCTGGATGCCCTTAAGGCGTTATAATGTATTTTATCCAGCCTGTCTGAGTGCTTTCGGCATTCTGATCCACTGAGAACTTACTCTTTTTGGCAGCTTCTACTACCATGTCCCAGATGCACTTATCCTGATAAGTGGCCTCGCCAACAGAGGCTATGACAACATCCCCATTTCTATTTACCCGGATATCAACTTTTATTTCGATCCTC
>CAYWGP010000147.1:0-12655 GCA_964458155.1 uncultured Bacteroides sp. | reverse complement strand
AACCTGAAGGGAGACATAATCCCTGTTGAAAAAGTCGCTCTGATGTTCCGTTTACATAAGACGGAGCATCAGCAAAGACCGGCTGCAGATGCATGGGCTTCCAAAGGGGCCTGGTTTCAATGTTATGCTTCTCCAGCTCTTCCATCAACTGGTAATTGGAGATTCCGGCGGACGAAGGATCCATCAAAATGGTGGTCAGCCAGTAATTGGAATAATAGGCTTCATCCGGTTCCTTCAAAAAAGTGATACCTTCTGCACCTTCCAGGTGGTGACTGTAAAACAGGTGATTATCCCTTCTTTGCCTTACCCGTTCATCGATTACCTCTAGCTGTCCGCGCCCCACACCTGCAAGCAGATTACTCATCCTGTAATTATAGCCGATCTGACTATGCTGGTAATGGGGTGCTGCATCCCTGGCCTGGGTGGATAAAAACCGGGCCTTCCGGACCAGCTCCGGGTCATCTGAAATAAACATCCCACCACCTGAAGTACTTAGAATTTTATTCCCGTTGAAAGACAGTATCCCGATCCGTCCAAAGGATCCTGCCGCCTTCCCTTTATACCGGCTCCCCAATGCCTCGGCTGCATCCTCAATGACTGGAATATCAAAGCGCGCTGCGATTTCCAGGATGGCCTCCATGTTGGCAGGCATTCCATACAAATGCACAGGGATAATGGCTTTTACTCTCTTTCCCTGCTCCAGTCTTTCTTTAATGGCCTGTTCAAGCAGTTCCGGGTCCATGTTCCAGGTATGAGGCTCGCTGTCCACAAAAATCGGGGTGGCCCCCTGGTAAACAATAGGATTTACAGTGGCCGAAAAGGTAAAGGACGAGGCTATCACCTCATCTCCGGCTTCCACACCCAGGATAATCAGCGCCAGATGTATGGCTGCAGTACCTGAACTCAGGGCAGCTGCCTCCTTCACCCCACAGAATGAAGAAATCGCCTTTTCAAAGGCATCCACGTTGGGTCCCAGGGGAGCGATCCAGTTCTGATCGAAGGCCTCCTGAATATATTTCATCTCTCCCCCTGACATATGTGGTGAAGACAGGTAAATTCTCGTTTCTTCGGTTCTTGGCTTCATATTCATCACCTAAAGCGTAATTGAGAATTACGAATTTAATACAATTCTGCAAAGTCATGCAGATGTCGCTATCGTGACTCCCAGAAACCAGGTCCAGTTTACAGCTTAAGATTCGTGCATCCTATACCAGGCCCGCAGCCTTATGGGCTTTACTGTTCGCTACTGCCGGGTCAAACTTCGCCTGTGGAGAGTAGGCCTGTTGGCGGAATTTAAGTGTAACAAGATTGTTACTATTTCGAATATTGTTACGTTTTAAAAGTCCGTGTCTTTTCCCCAAATATTTTTTATTCTATTGATATTAAGCTACATAGAGCGACTTCGCAACAGAGCTTCAAAGGATATAAAAAGTAACAGAATTGTGAAAAGTAACACATCTGTTACATCGTGTTTTCACGAAACAGGACCCCCGCCAGCATTCCGAAACTGAAGGCCTGCTTAAGAAAACATTGTATTGAATGTAAAAGATCCGAACCGGCAGATTAAATATCAGCCGGTTTTCGAACCGCGCCCCGATGGGTCTTGCCGTCGATGAGGATCTCCAGAGAGCGATCGAAGCGCACATGACGCACATAGTCGTCCTCGTAAACAGCGTCAAGGCTGTCCAGGTAAGCCGTATCGTAGGAGCCTTCACCGATAAACGGATTGATGGTCATATAGCCCACCCTGAAGGAGGTCAGGTTCTGGAAGAAGTGGGTTCCCTGGGAGGGATCGATGCGATAATTCTCCAGTCCCGATTCCACAATAATACGGGCAGCTGAAATTTGTGACCACTTCACGGGGATGCCCAGCCAGGGATCGGAAGAACCCCATCGACCGGGTCCCACAAGCACATAGCCTGTCTTACTTTCCCGGAATCCAACATTCAGTTTTTCCATGATGGTGGCAATTTCCTTGCTGGCCGCTGCATTGAAGGATTCGGGCTTCACATAGACCAGGTCACTGAGCCCGCGAAATTCCCCGTTGCCCAGGGCCGCCTCTGACCAGAGAATGCACTCTTCGGCACGAAGCTCATTCATATCAATATCGGAAGCCTGGTCACTTTCTACGATGGGCCTGATCTGCAGGAAACTGAAGATATAGGGGCTTCCCTTTGGAACATCCATATCCACTGCAAATTCAATCTCTATGGGCAGGTTCATTTCAGCCTCCCCGATCTCCAGCAGATCCTTAACAATTTCGGCCAGGGGGAAGCTTTCATGCTGCAGGATCCCTGCGAAAGTGATAATCTTTTTCCCCTCGTAATTCAGTCCGTCCCGCACCACATCCGACTGGTAATCGTAGACCGAGGCCACATGACGGAAAGCGGGATCACCCAGGGCATCATCTAATTTGTGCCTCACCAGGTTCACCGCATCGTCGGTGGAGACATGGTAGCTGGACTCGTTCAGGTTCAATGCATAAAACTGTTTCTGCGTATCACGCAGCATCAGTTTGCTGGACGAAAGCTGCAAAATCTTTTTGGGGTAGGCGGGCGAAAAGCGCAAACTGATCCCTCCATCCACAATATACTTGCCAAGGCCGAAGGCCACCTTGGCGATTCCATCTTCCGCCTTCTCGGGGGCAATTGGATAGAAGTTGATGGACCGTGCCACCCCGGAGAAGGTGGGATAATAACAATAGCCATGCATGGTGCCGCACACCTCCTGTAATACAATACCCATCTTTTCCTCGTCGATCACATTGGAGGTGGCTTCGATATAGGCCTTGCTCTCTTTAAAATATACCGAAGCGTAAACTGATTTAATGGCACTTGTCAGCAGCTCCATGGTAGAGGCCGGATTCTCCTTATTCACCGGGATCATATAGGTTGAGTAGATGCCTGCAAAGGGCTGGTAATGTGAGTCCTCCAGCTTGCTTGACGAACGCACGGCTATGGGTGCCTCGGTGACCGAAATGACCGTGTAAAGGTCCTGGTGCAACCACCCCGGCAGCTTGGCCTCCACAAAGTGCTGAAGAATCTCCTCGTCGCTGCGGTCTGAAATCCCGATCCGGTAGAGATCATTGCTTTCCATAAACGCATCGAACACATCTGTGCTCAGAACCACCGTCTTGGGAACAGTGACCAGGACATTGGGATATTTATTATAGAGATTGTGCTTATGGATCACTGAATTGATAAAGGCAAGTCCCCGGGCCTTCCCGCCGATGGATTCCTCTCCGATACGGGAGAAAGTCCGGTAGGAGTCGTGACTGTTTTTATCAAACCGTGCGATGATACCGCGCCCCTTGCTGATCCGGTAACTGGAAATGGCTTCATAAAGGTAGCTCCGGATATCCTCTGTTTTGGGAAAGTCCTCTTCCCTGACATACTTAAAAAGCTGGGCCACAGGAAAAATGGCCCGCGCATTTAACCACTTGGAAAAGTCGTTCCTGGCTGCATGGAATAAGAGGATCTCATCGGGAATATCACGGATTTTCTTTTGCAGTGCCTGCAGGTCCACCGCCCTGGTCACCTCCTCCATGTTATCCGGATTGCGAAAAATAAAGGGCCCGAAGGCAAAATTCTGAATAATGAAATTTCGAAGCTCCAGGGTGAGGGATTTGGAGTACTTGTGCATAAAGCCCACATTCATCTTTTCGGCCACCCCGGCATTGGTAAGATCGGATGATTGCATCAGGGCAGGCAGGTGGGGATCATCCTCCCGCATCTGCTTGATCAGGTCGATCCCCAGTTTTCGCTCCGTATCCCGGGCATCGCCCTTTTTAAAACTGACATCGCTTATCACTCCCAGCAGGTTGTCCTTATACTTCTGGTAGAGATCCATGGCCTCGTCATAGGTCTTGGCCAGCAGGATCTTTGGACGTCCGCGCATGCGAAGCATCTTCTGGTGTTCATTGAGCGCTTCCTTGACAAAATTGCGACTTTGCTGCATCACAATTTTATAGAGCTCGGGCAGATACGTGGAAGTATAGCGAATGGAGTCCTCCACCAGGATAATGCACTGCACCCCCACCTGTTCAATATCATAAGGGGCATTCATTTTATCCTCGATCAGCTTAATAATAGCCAGCAGCAGGTCCGCATTTCCCAGCCAGCAGAAAACATAGTCGATGGCAGACAAATCCTCCGCCTGCAGGCGCAGACTAACCTCCCGGTTAAAGTGGGTCAGCACCACGATGGGCACTTCCCCGTACTGCTTCCGCATACGCCTCGCCAGGCTGAAGGCATCATCGTCCCCCAGGTTCAGCATCTCAATGACCAGGTCGATATCCTCCTCCTCCATGATCCGGAAAGCTTCCGCTGCACTGGTTGCCTTTACAAATATGGGCGGATAGCGAAGGTTCAGGGAGACATATTCGTTAAAAATCTGCTCATCGATGCGGCCATCCTCCTCCAGCATGAAGAAGTCATAGTTGGAACTGATGATCAGAACCGTACGTATACGCTTCTGCATCAACAGATTAAAAGCCGTAGGACTGAAATCGATGGTGGGATGGTAGGCGGCTCTACGCTCCGTTTTTGAGTTTGCAGGCATGCTTTAAGATAATAGAAATTCTTTTCTTGCCATCCATCAAAATACAAACAGGCTCCTTGAAACGCACCTGTTTTACAAAGCCGGTTTCCTCGATAAGCTTCTGACTCTTTAATTCATCCCAGCGAATAAAGGAAGTGGACGAATCGTGCTGAATGCTGAAGTAACCCACATTCATGGAAGTCACATTGTGAAAGAAATGGGATCCCAGGGAGGCATCCAGGGGAAATTCGTCCAGGCTGGTCTCCACAATCACTCTGGCATTGGAGATCTGCGACCAGTTCACGGGAATTCCGATAAAGGGATCGCGGGTGCCCCAGCGTCCCGGACCGATTAGAATGTATTTCCGGTCTTCCGCCACCATCTTCCTGTTAAACTGCTCGATCTGAGCTGCCATTTCGCGGGTTCTCATCTTGTCAAATCCATCTGGATCAACGTAAATAATATCGCTAATATCGTCGACCTTCCCATTGCCCATGCTTTTTTCTGCATAGATGATCATGTCCTCGGGATTGATGCCCCCGGTATCGAAGGTATACTCTCCGCCTGTACCCATCATGGGTTTGATCTGCAGGATATGAAAGGATGGCTTCCCGTTTTCGGCCTTGTCAAGGTCCACCGCATATTCCAGCTCAACGGGCGAACCCAGTGCCTCTTTCCCCACATCCATTATCAGCGTAAGCGCCCGGGCCAGGGGTACATATTCATAATTCAGGATATTGGCAAAATTCAGGATCCTGGGCCCCGCGGTGGCCAGTCCGGCCTCGATCCGCTCATTCTCCGGATCATAAACCGATGCCAGGTGCTTCAGAACGCCGTCCGTCTCCGCAACAGAGATAGGCAGACGGTGCAGGTTGGCCTCCGATCCATCCACACAGAAATCCACATCCGAATTAACCATGTCCAGGGCCATGAATTCCACCTGTGAATCGCGCAGCTGACTCTGGATGGAACTCATCTCCAGGGTCGGGTATTTGGGTGAGAAGCGGAAGGCCCGCTCCCCGTTCACCACATAATGACCCAGGCCAAGTCCTGCAATGGCAAAACCATCCTCAGGTTCCATATGAGCCACCGGGTAGTAATTGTGTGACTGGGCCGTCCCGCTCATATGGGGATAGAAGTGGTCCTTGCGATAGGTGCCTACCACATCCTGGATGACCACTGCCATCTTTTCATCTTCCAGGGAGAAATTGATGGCCTCAAAATAGCGCCTTGACTGGGGCGAATAGATGGAGGAATAGACCAGTTTGATGACATCCTTCAATTGCTTGAAGCGCACATTAAAATCCGGATGGTTATTGGGGATCAGGTAGGTTTCGAATATTCCGGAGAAGGGTTGCATGGTGGAGTCTTCCAGCAGGCTGGAGGAACGTACCGCCAGGGGCCGGTTAAGCAGTTTCAACAACTCCTTTAAACGTTTCTCCAGGTTGTAGGAGAGCTCTCCTTCCAGAAATTTCCTTCGTACTGCTTCATAATCGGGCGCATTAAGGATCGCTTCCAGCAAATTATTACGCTCCATGAAAATATCAAACTCGTCTGTGCCGATAATGGAGGTACGGGGCGTCCGGATATTCATTTCCGGAATAATCTCAGAGAAGTCCAGGTTGTAGATCAGGGTATTGATAAAGGCACATCCACGACCTTTTCCACCAAGGGCACCACTGCCCAGACTCACGATATTGGACTCATCCAGCAAAGCCGATCCTTCGAAGTTGACAATCTTACCGGTATTGGATTCATTGCGGTACTTCTTGATCACATACTGCAGGTAGTTCCTGAAATCATCAGGGGTCTTGAAGTCGGTCATCTTCACCGGGTGGATCATCTTGGCAATCTTGATCTCCCCCCGGGCCATCAGCCAGAGTGAAAAGTGATCCCGCTTTCCATGGTAAACAAGGGATTCGCTGGGGATGGAAATTATATGCTTTTCAAATTCCTTCAGCGACTGTGCCTCCGCAATTTTCCTTCCCCCCGAGTCACGGTACACAAAATTCCCGAAACCCAGGTGATGCATAATAAAGTTGCGGATATCCTGCAGGAGGGTTTCGCTGTTCTTATTGATAAAGGTCGATTTCAGTTCGAAGGCGCGGGAAGAGTTCCTGATGGCCGATGATTGTATTACCGTGGGAAGGCCTTTGATCATATCCTTGACCTGGGCGATCAGGCTGAAGCCTGCATTGTCGTCCATCTCTCCTCCCTTGGTGAACTTCACATCGCTGATCACACAGAGGAGCGAGTCCTGGTATTTTTTCACCTGCATGATAGCCTCCTCATAGGTGGTAGCCAGCAGGATCTTGGGGCGTGCCCTGAGTCTCAGGACCTTGAACAGCTCATCGGTACTCACATCGTCGATAATCCGCTTGGTCTGCTCCAGCACCGTATTGTACAGTAGGGGCAGATAGCGGGAATAATAGATCTCCGAGTCCTCCACCAGCAGGATGGTCTTCACCAGTCCCAGCTGCGTATCATTTTCCACATTCGCCTTATCTTCCAGGTGTTTCACCATGGCAAAGAAAATGCTGGAATCGCCGTTCCAGACAAAGAGGCGGTCTATATTGCTGAGGGTAGGATTGGTTTCCTTAAAGGAACTCACCTCCCTGTCGTTGTTCAGCAATACATAGATGGGGATGTAGGGGTAATCGTTCTTTACCCGGGCCGACACCTGCATGGGGGTAACCTTGTCGTTACCGATCATCAGGATCACCATGTCGAAGTGCCTCGAGTTAAGCTGCTCGATGGCCTCATCATAGTTCGAAACACCTGTCACCCGTGGCATGGACGTGAGATTCAGCTGTGAGTACTCTCCCAGGATATGTTCCGAAAAACGTCCTTCCTTCTCTATGCTGAAGGCATCGTAAAGGGTGGCTACCAGCAGGATCTCCTTTACCTTGTAACGCATCAGGTCGTGAAAAATATCCCTGTTGGCATTCTGCTTGGCCAGGAATTTCTGCAATAACATCCTGGAGTTGACCTCCTTTGGGTGCTGAAAGCGGCTGAGCTCCTCCCGGATGGTATCTTCCTCGGCGCTCTTCTGCAGCATTCTCCTGGCCTCCTGACTGTTCAGGTAGTTGGAAATGATGCTGGACAGGTTCTCGATCAGTTGCCGTTCCTCTTTCAGAAAGGGCCCTTCATCCTGTTCGGGAAAAGGCTTCAGGTAGTAGACCTCGATGGAACCCTTCCGCTTATCGATGGTCTCAAACTTTTGCTCCTGTCTCCAGTCACCCTCACGGAAACCCTGGCTGGCATACTCCCTCCCTTCGAACCAGATGCGGGCCACGGTCATCTCGGGGTATTGCCATGCCCTGGGCAGGATGCCGGCTATCTGGGAAAGGGTTTCCTCAACGGAGCGATTCTCCTTGATAATCTGGGTAGTCTCATTGATACAGGTAAGTTCCTTGAGGCGCTCCTTCCTCTCGGCAATCAAACGTTGAATGTCCTCTTCGGATCGTGGAACCAGGCTCACTTCGTTCGCAGTTTGTTTGCCCGCATGGCGGGCAGTTAATAGTTAGTAGTTAATAATAATTGGGCTTGTAATGCAAGCGCAAGAAAGTTAGCAGATAGTTTTGAATCTTCCTAACACACTAACACACTAACATTCGCGCAGCGCTGACCTCCCGTTCGCGCAGCGTGACCTCCCGTTCGCGCAGCGAACACCTAACCTTTACTTTCAAACACATTCCCGCTGTGCAGCAGGTCGTCCATGGTTTTTATCCTGGCTTCCTTCCTGGCGTGCTGTACCTGGTCGAACATTTCTGATTCGTAAACCGTGGAGTCGATGGCGCGGATCACTCCCATGGCAACCGGAAACTCGGGCAGTTCCATCCGCACCAGGCGGTAGTGATTGGTGTCGTCAGGATCCTTTGTATTGTGCACAATCAGGTCATCCTCGGTTACCCCGTCCTTCCCGATGGTCACCACCTCCATATTGTTACACCTCATCATCAGCCCCTTGTCCCGTTCTTTCCCGAAGATCATGGGTTTCCCGTGCTCAAGGAAGATCTGGTGGTCATCGCGCACATCCCTGCCGGTAATATCGTTATGTACCTGGTTGGCAAAAATCACACAGTTAAGCAGGATCTCCACCACACTGGTCCCCTTGTGTGCTGCAGCTGCCGCAAAGACTTTCTTCATCATTTTTGGATCACTATCCACCGTGCGGGCAAAAAAGGTGCCCTGTGCTCCCATGGTCAGTTCGCCAGGCTTGAAGGCATTCTCAATGGTCCCGTCAGGCGAGGTTTTGGTCACACTCCCCTTCGGCGTGGTGGGTGAATACTGTCCCTTCGTGAGTCCGTAAATTTTATTATTGAACAGGAGGATATTCACATTGATGTTCCGCCTGATGGTATGGATAAAATGGTTTCCTCCAATAGCCATGGAGTCCCCATCGCCTGTTACGATCCAGACGCTCAGATTGGGATTGGATATCTTGATTCCCGACGCAAGGGGATTGGCCCGGCCATGCATGCTGTGAAAACCATAGGTGTTTATGTAATAGGGAAAGCGCGATGAACAGCCTATCCCCGATACAAAGACCACCTTATCCTTATCAATACCGGTTTCCGGCAGCACGCTCCTGACACTGTTAAGTACGGCATGACCTCCACAACCGGCGCACCATTTTACCGGTCCGTCCACTTTATAATCCTCTTTTGTGCTTAATGCTACAGGTTCAAAATTCTGTGCCATGACATCTATATTATGGATTTCAAAACTTCATTAATCTTCACCTTCAATTCCGATATAAACAGCGGAAGTCCCTGCACCTTATTATATTGCAGGTACTCAAACTGAGGATGCTTGGAGCGCAGGTAAGAGGCAAACTGCCCCAGGTTCAGCTCGCAAACCAGTATCTTTTTATATTTCGAAAATACATCGGCTGTATTACCAGGGAGCGGGTTGATGTAATTGAACTGTGCCAGGGCCACGCTCTTCCCTTCTTCCCTTAAATCGTTCACTGCGCTTACCAGGGCGCCATAGGTACCACCCCAGCCCACCACCAGGAGATCCGCTTCGGCCGGACCAATGACTTCCTGGTCGGGGATAAATTCCACCACCTTCTCAACCTTTTTATCCCGCAACTCTACCATTACCTGGTGATTCAAGGGGTCGTGAGATACCTCACCCGTCACATTGGCCTTTTCCAGTCCGCCTATCCTGTGACGCAGTCCGGGCTGACCCGGAATGGCCCAGAAACGGTTGAGCCGCTCAGGATCGCGCTTATAGGTCTGGTAATTTTCACCATTGTCCTTTACCAGGGGAGGATGAATCACGGGCATATCTGCCATGGAAGGGATCTTCCAGAGCTCCGAACCATTGGCCAGGTAGCCGTCTGTAAGCAGGATTACCGGGGTCATGTGCTCAAGGGAAAGCTTCGCAGCTTCAAAAGCAAAATTAAAACAGTTGGCTGGCGAAGAGGCCGCCAGCACAATGCAGGGCGATTCGCCGTTACGGCCATAAAGGGCCTGCAGGAGGTCGGACTGCTCGGTCTTGGTAGGAAGTCCGGTGGATGGTCCGCCACGCTGAACATTCACAATAACCAGCGGCAATTCGGTTATCACTGCCAGTCCGATGGCCTCACCTTTGAGGGCCAGGCCAGGTCCGGAAGTAGAGGTACTGGCCAGCTTCCCGGCAAAGGATGCCCCGATGGCAGAGGTGATCCCTGCTATCTCATCCTCGGCCTGAAAGGCAATGGCTCCAAGATGCTTACGTTTGGTAATCTCCTGCAGAATCTCGGTGGCAGGGGTAATGGGATAGGATCCCAGGAAAAGTTCCAGTCCCGCCTTCTCGGCCGCTGCCAGCAATCCCCAGGCAGTGGCCTGGTTGCCGGTAATGTTCCGGAACAAACCCTTTTTCCCTTTTACCGGGTTCACATGAAAAGTGGTGGAGAGTGCCTCAATGGTCTCCGCGTAATTATATCCTTCGTGCAAAACCGCAATATTGGCATTTACCACTGTTGGTTTTGATTTAAACTTCTGCTTCAGGAAGTCCTCCCCGATCTTAATATCGCGATTAAACAGCCAGTATAGCAGTCCGGCCACAAACTGGTTCCGGGTCTTATCGGCGTTCTTACTATCAAGCCCGTTTTGCATGGCCACATTGCGGGACAGTTCACTGATGGGTGCCTTCACCACATTGTAACCATCCAGAGAATCGTCGTGAAGGGGATCCTCCTGGTAGCCTGCCTTCTTATAATGCTTGTTATCGAAGTTGTCAATGTCGATTATTACTGTGGCGCCATCTTTCAGCCACTTCATATTTGCTTTCAAAGCTGCGGGATTCATGGCCACCAGCACATCGGCCTGATCGCCCGGAGTGCTTACCTCCTTATGACCAATATGAACCTGGAAACCCGATACGCCTGCTACGGTACCCTGAGGTGCTCTGATCTCCGAGGGGTAATCAGGGAAGGTGGAAAGATCGTTCCCGACAAAGGCAGAGGTGTCAGAAAACTGTGTGCCTGTAAGCTGCATGCCGTCACCGGAATCTCCTGCAAACTTCACTACTACGTTGTCCAGTTCAATAACCCTGTGATTTTTCGACATGGGTGAAATTGTTAGATAGTTAAGACGATTTAAGCTGATTAATTAGACGCTAAGTTAGTTAGAATAATTGCAAATTTTTTGCTGCTAAACGCTTGTTAAATACAGTTCAAAGTTAGGTATTTTAATAGCTGTTGCTTATTCCTGCTGCACTTTCTTTACATTTTTTTAAACATTATTCAAATCTCTTCCTGTGTAAATATATATGCATGTAAATATATAGATATTTAAAGATAAATTTCAGGGAAGCTGATCCGCTTTTAGTGGTTGACTATTCTCTTTAGAAAACGTATTTTACAAGTGTGAAAAAAACAGGACAAATCCCGGGTATTGTTGCTGTATTGCTGTATGTAGCGGGGACCATTTTCAAATGGATGCACCGGCCGCGCAGTAGTATCATGCATGGTGCCCCGGTCCTGATCTTCTTCCGGCCCCCTATACAATCGAGATCCAGCTGGAGAAGGGCGACCAGCCCTACCTGTTTAGTGATGATAATGCCGACCTCTCCCTGCCACGGCAGCAGCTGGTCCTGCCCGATACCATTCGAGAATGGCAGGGTAAAAACGAACAAAGCGACGATATGGTCATCGTTGGAATCCGAATCTGAAAAAAGATGGCGCTGATAAAATCTGTACGGGGCTTTACGCCGAAGATGGGAGATAACTGCTACCTGGCCGACAATGCCACCATTATCGGGGATGTGGAAATGGGAGACGACTGCTCCATCTGGTTTGGAGCCGTGCTAAGGGGCGACGTGAATCCAATACGCATTGGAAACCGGGTCAATATCCAGGACAACTGCACCCTACATACCACCTTTAACGATTCGGTGGTGGAGATTGGCGACGATGTGACAATCGGGCACAATGTGGTTATACATGGTGCCCGGATCGAGGACCATGCCCTGATCGGCATCGGGTCGGTGCTGCTGGACCATGTGGTGGTGGGCTCCAACACCATTGTGGCAGCCGGAACGGTAGTGCTTGAAAAGAGCGTTCTGGAGCCCAACAGCCTCTACGCGGGTGTTCCGGCCAAACGAATCAAAAATGTGGATCCTCAGCGGCTCGAATCGATGATCAAACGCATCGCCAAAGATTATGTGATGTATGCCGACTGGTATAAGGAATGATCACAGGGAAAGATCGCAGGGAAAGATCCTGTCGTCAGATTTACTTCGCCGGAGCCCAGATATTTCGCTTCTCCAGCTGGATCTTTTCGTTGAAGAACATATTGGCAATCACCTCGAAATAGGGAGTGTGATCGGAGACATAGAACTGATTTTCACCGGCCGGTGCTGTGGCCAGCAGGCCCAGTTCGGTCAGAAATGTCTGCACTGAAAGGGCCACAATGCGCGCTGTATCAAGCACATTGACCTCAAAATTCAGAAAACGGCTGATCTGGTTGCGGATAATGGGATAGTGGGTACATCCCAGGATCAGTGTATCAACCCCTATGAGCTCCTTGCGGGACAGGTAGGCACGGATAATGGCATTGGAGATATCATCGAAAACGAAGCCTTCCTCGATCATGGGCACAAAGAGAGGGGTGGCCAGCGAACT
>CAYWGP010000146.1:0-20281 GCA_964458155.1 uncultured Bacteroides sp. | reverse complement strand
TCATGTTATTTTATAAAATCCAGGTAGTTCTCCTGGTTCAATAATTGAACATCTGCCTTATAGGTATCGGTCCAGGATTTGGGTACTCGAAAATTTCCCTTTCTCCACTTAATCTCATACCCTGTCAATACTCCTTGATTTTCTTCAACGTAGTCTATCTCAGCACCTGTGTAGAGCCGCCAGAAATAGGTGTTTGCAAGGGATCTGTGATTATTTAACCATTTCTGGCGTTCGGCAATGAGGAAGTTTTCAAATAAGGTTCCTGAATCATTTCTTTGATCCAGACGATTCACATTTCCAATCAAATAATTCCGGATTCCTGTGTCCCAGAAATATATCTTACTCGATTTCTTGATCTCATTTCTCAGATTCCGGCTAAATCCACCTAAGCGGAAAAGAACGAAAGCCTTTTCAAATAGTCCAATGTAAGATTCTACTGTTTCATGGTTCAGTTTTAAGGATTGACTCAGTTCATGTATTGAAACTTCGGAACCAACCTGAAATGCCAGTAATTTCAGTAGCTGATAAGCCTTTTGAATATGCCTGATCTGGCCGATTTCAATGATGTCCTTCATCAGATAGGATTCGCCAATCTCTCTCAGTACTTCAAACCTGTCATTGCGATTCGATTGGGTAAGGACCTCTGGATACGATCCAAAAACCAAAAAATCATCCAGCAGTTGCTTTAGTTCAAAAGAATTATGCATTGAACCCAACTCTTCCTGACTTAAGGGGAAAAGAGTGAAAACCCTTTTTCGTCCTGTCATAGGCTCTCCAATTTTAGTTGCCAGATCAAAAGATGATGAACCAGTAACAACAACCCGTAATGAGGGCAATTCATCATGTAGGATCTTTAAATGGATTCCCAAATCTGGAATTTTCTGACCCTCATCGATAAATAGTAACTCATATCCCTCAACCAGGTCCCGCATTTTTTTAAGATCCTGACCACTGAAAACCTCCTGGTACCGGGCTTGATCTGCGTTTACCCGAACTGTTTTATAGGGTAGTTCGTCGGTAATACTGCTCAATAAAGAGGTTTTACCTGTCTGTCTGGCACCATATAAAACAACAAGTTTCTGACCCTTTATCAATTCATCCGAGATGTTCTTTCTCAAGTATCTTTTAATCCACATAGAGCAAATATCGTAAAAAATTCTGCTAGAACATAAAAATTAACGCTAATAATTATGATAAGTCATAAATCTTTTATAATCGATATGCGGAAGTATCGCCCAGGTATTACTGGAGTATAACTACACCAAATATTATAACAGGCACGCATATCTCTGAAGGAAAGCGAAACAATGACGAAG
The DNA here is from genome assembly GCA_964458155.1 of uncultured Bacteroides sp. Lineage (GTDB taxonomy): Bacteria > Bacteroidota > Bacteroidia > Bacteroidales. The sequence continues at coordinate 18,965 of CAYWGP010000146.1, read as the reverse complement.
CAAGAGGCGGGGCGGCAGCCCCCCCGAACACCTGCCGCCCCGCCCGCCCTGCTCCGCAGGGCGCAAAAAGGCTTAAATTTCCAGGGAAATCACCCAGAATCCAGGGGAGTATCTTTAAAGATCCGGCCGAAACCGCCGATTACCCGGCGGGATATTCCTTCTTCCCGATATACCGCAGAGGTTTATCTAGTTCGAACACTTCTCACTCACTAAGGTCAAAATGATTAGTTTGACTAATCAAATTAACCAAAATGTGAGCTTCCCCAGTCTAGTCCTTACCCCTGTGCATAACAAAAACCCACTTCCAAAGGTGTGGGAGAAGCACTATTGTTCGTCTTTTCGTTTGAAGCCAGGTGGATTTCGAGGTTCCGTGTTGTCATGTTTATCCATTAACTCATTCAAGTAATTGAACAACAGTTCGATATCCTGATCTTGACTGTCAAGTTTATTCTTAATCATTTCGATATCTAATTGAATATTCAATGTGTTTGCCACCATATCTCGCATCTTAACGAAGATCTCGATGATTCTAATACTCACTTGAGTAGCGCGCTTGCTCTTAAGTACATTGGCCAACTGGAGTACTCCATGTTCAGTAAATACAAATGGCAGGGATCCGCCCAAATGTTGTCTGGAAGGTATCGCATTTTGCGATACCATGATATCAACCTCAGAATCTGTTAGTTGAAACATGAAGTGTAATGGAAATTTGTCACGATTCCTTTTTACCTGCTCTCGAAGTCGGGTAGCCCTGACATCAAAAAGTCCAGCTAAGTCTTTATCCAACATAACTTTACAACCTCTGATAATGTATATCTTCTGACGGATTAGTTCCTCTGGAATAATCAAATTTCCCTCATCTTCTGTCATGCCTATTTTGCTTAGTTCACACTTCATGCCTATATGTGACAAGTCTGTACTTGATCGAAAGGGAATGGTTAAATTCTCTATTGGTTTGTTCATTTCAATAAGCACGCCTTAGGGCACTCTACTTTTTGAAGATCAGCCGGGACAACTTTCTTTAAGCGATATGAGTGAGTCTCGCCCAAACATTGCCTGAGCAATAAACTACAATAAGTATCATAACGGGCACGGATACATCTGAAGGAAAGCGAAACAATGACGCAGCAAGAGGCGGGGCAGAGAAAGGCTTTACCCATTGCCTGCATTGTAAAGGGCGCAGACAATTAGTAAAGCTCCGGCACTCTTCAGGCTTGACACTTTTTTCTAGAATTAGTCCTCATCCAGCCTTTTGAAACCTACTCGTTTTCGCTTTTGCTGTTCCTGCATCTGGTGTTTTGCCTGTTCCAATTTCTTGAGATACTCGAATATCACCAGAAATTGATCATCATGTTCTGCCAGTTTAAATGCAATTTTCTCAAGCTTAAGTAATATGTCCTTGTGAGAGCTTAATATCTCACCCATTCTGGTGAACACTCTCACTATTTGAATATTCACCTGAATTGCCCTTTCACTATTTAGAACACTCGCTAACATAATAACTCCATGTTCTGTAAAAGCCATGGGGACATATCTGGGGCCGCCCCAACTTGATGTCGCAAATTGCGATTTCAAGTTTTCAAACTCCTTTGCTGTCAGTTCAAACATGAAATCTTCAGGAAATCGGTCAATATTACGCTTTACTTGCTCATTCAGTCGACGGATTTCCACATCATAGAGCTCTGCCAGATCACTATCCAGGATTACTTTTGTATCTCAAACAACAAAGATCAGAATGGTAATTAGTTCGTCCGGTATCCCGGGTTTGTACTTAATTTGATCCGGCTGATGCTCCATTTTATGAAATTACTAACTTAAGAGTTTTAACAAAGAACCTTTAAACAACAACTATGTCAGATTTCCAGGCCTTCGAGATGGAGCGTTATATGTCCAAGTATGAAATGGCTGTAAAATATAATATGTCGGAAAGCGGGGTACATCCCATGCTTTTGCGTGAACTGCTTGATCTGGGAGAAGGTTCCCTGGATAAAATGCTGGATGTTGAGCTTAATTACAGCCATGCCAACGGCAACCCCGATCTCAGGGATAACATCGCTGCTATGTACGAGGGCGCCACAAGGGATAATGTCCTGGTCACAGTGGGAGGCATTGAAGCCAATTTTAATACACTCACCACCATATTGTCGCCGGGAGATGAGATGGTGATGATGCTGCCTAACTATATGCAGCTTTGGGGAGTAGCTAAAAACCAGGCTTACAGGATCAAGACTTTTTCCCTTATTCAGGAAAAGGACTGGGCTCCTGATCTTGACGCACTGGAAAATGCAGTAAGCAAGGATACCAAGCTTATTGCCATCTGCAACCCGAACAATCCCACCGGTTACATCATGAGCGAAGCCGAGATGGATGCCATTGTGAAAATTGCCGACCGGGTAGGGGCCTGGATCCTGGCCGATGAGGTTTATGCAGGGGCTGAGCAGCTTACCGATATTCAAACGCCTTCATTTTTCGGACTCTATGAGAAGGTCATTGCCGTAGGCAGCATGAGTAAGGCCTACGGTCTGCCCGGATTAAGAACAGGTTGGGCAGTGGGACCGGTCGGCATGATCGATCAGATCTGGGCCAGGCATGAGTATACTACCCTGAGCACAGCTGTGCTTTCCAATACCCTGGCAGCCCTGGCACTATCTGAAAAGGTACGGCCTGCCATCATAGGAAGGACCAGGGAGTATATCAGAAAGGGTTATCCAATTCTGACCCGATGGATGCAAAGTCATGGGGACCTGTTCAGCGCAGTACAGCCCCAGGCTGCTGCCATTGCCTTTATCCGTTATAAGATGGATATTAACTCAACTGAATTTGTAATGCGGCTTCTCAGGGATAAAAGTGTTTTGATTGTTCCGGGCGATCATTTTGGCATGGATGGATACCTCAGGATCTCCTACGGTCTTCCAAAGGATTATCTCCTGGATGGCCTGAAGGGAATCTCCGAATTATTAGATGAATTGTAGTTCATGGAGCTTATAAGCCTTGACAGGATAAAAAGCCTTCTACAGGGGATGGACCTGCTTCCACAGATTGAAGCAGGATTCCGGGCCTATTCGGAGAACAGGGCTATTGTTCCGCCGGTGGGGGAAATGCTGCTGGAAAAGGGAGAGGTGCATATTAAGTATGGCTTTATCAAAGGAGATCCTTATTACGTGATTAAGATAGCCTCAGGCTTTTATGGAAATCCTTCCCTTGGACTGCCTTCGGGCAATGGAATGATGCTCTTGTTCAATCAGGTGACTGGAGCAAATGAGTGCATGCTCCTGGACGAGGGTTACCTGACCGATGTGCGGACAGCTGTTGCCGGGGCAATTGCAGCCAGGTACCTTGCTCCGGAAGGGGTGGAGCAGATAGGGATCCTTGGAGCAGGGATCCAGGGACGAATGCAGCTTAGCTGGCTTAAAGGGATTCTTCCATGTCGGAAGGTGCTGGTATGGGGATTGAATGACGAGGAACTTTTACGCTATAAGGCTGATATGCAGGCTGAAGGATTTGTTATTGAGACCACAAGGGATGTAAGCCAGATCACTGCCCGATGTCGTTTGATAGTTACTACAACCCCTTCCAAAACGCCTCTTTTGCAAGCCGGAAAGCTTCAGAAGGGCACTCATATCACAGCCATGGGTTCAGATACCGCTGAAAAACAGGAACTGGATCCGGCCATTCTCCGGGATGCTGACCTGGTGGTGGCCGACAGCATTCCCCAGTGCATGGAAAGGGGAGAGATCTTCCGTGCCATTCAGGCAGGGTTGCTGGAAAAAGGAAAGCTTAAAGAACTTGGCAGGATAATAAGTGGATCGGAACAGGGAAGGGTATCGCAGGACCAGATCACTGTGGCCGACCTGACCGGGGTAGCGGTACAGGATATCAAGATTGCTACTGCAGTGTTCGAGGCCCACATGGCTTCCCCTTAAGTTAAATCTACACAGGAGCGGAGCCCGGATTGTATCCAAATTCTTTAAACCAGAAACCCCATTTTTTCCTTATACGCTCGAGCAGTTTTTCGGGCAGGGGCCGGTAGGTATTGCGTCTGTATTTCCTGACAGTAGCCAGGTAGTCTTTCATTTCTGGTGCCACAACTTCAAATCCTTCGAGCCCAAGACCGCTGTATACGGATTCCAATGTATCCATGGGGGCTGACTCAAGTTCATCGAAGGAGATTTCCACCAGGTTTCCCTCTGGAATAAGGTCCCTTTCACTCAGGTATTTTCGAAGGATCCTGGCATTGTCTTCCAGGATAATATGCTCTATTTCGCGCTGACTGCAATGCTGGAGCAACTGGCTGCTGACCATTCGGTTATACAGCTTCTTTGTGGAACTGAAAACCGTGAGCGGATCCCGGTGGATAAAGATAAATTTTGCCCTGGGGAAAAGTTCAAGGAGTTCTTTAACCCGACCGGTGTTGTGTGGATTTTTCAGTAAGAGATCCTTCTTCCGGCTGTAGTATGAAATGTTCTTAAGGAGATGGAGATAGTCCCTTTTCCATGCTGAACGCTCCTGCTCTGAGATACCTTCAAAGAGATGATACTTATCGACGTAGCTTCTGTTTTGAGGAAAGTAAAAGGAGTGAATACTGCTACGGCTTGTAAAGGTGCTCAAGGCTTGCTCTTCTTCAGCCGGATCATCCAGGGTTACCCGTACATTGTCCTGCGGCCGTTTGCCCGGTACAAATATGCTCAGGATTCTGTTCAGGCGATCCAGGCTTAACAATGAGAAGTTAAAGGTAAAAGCCTGGTGATTTTTAAGATATCCATAGTGAGGATCTCTGGCCATCAGGTAGTGCAGGTGGGTGGTTCCTGTGCGCCACAATCCCAGTATGAAAAGGGGTGGATGGTCCTCAAAAGTTATTTTCCTTATTTTTTTTGAAAAGAGTACTCGCTGCAAAAAGAATCCGGATGAAAAGGCCCTGCTGTAGAAAGAAATTCTTTGGGCCCTGGATCGATATATGGGATCGATCTTATTTTCCCGTTTTAACTCATTCCAGACCCTGGGAAGTACTGTGTAAAGTTGATGCTCTTTGACTTTAAATCTCTTTTTCCTGGCCATTGCCCAAAGCTACTCATTCCATACACTTCAGGCAATATTCTTCTTAGCATCTTCCCCTGGCACAGGGGCTGTTAGTGATGAAGAATCCGAAGAAGCCCCCGATAAACAGGCTTTTCACAATCTCTTTGGCCGGAATGCTTTCCATGAGCCTTCCCTCGGTAAGATAGAAGAATAAAAATCCTAAAATTGCGCCTATCAGGATGGCAGTTACTGTTGTTTTGAACCTTGGCGAATGCACGGTCCTGCTTATCCAGCTTCCCTGGGGCTTGAGATCAAGTTGCTTGAATTCCATGTATGCAGATATGTAGATATTAAGATGTGTAAAAGTAAGCTTTTTTTCTCTTACCTTTACAATGAATTTGGGGTGCCTTAATAGTACGGGCTGAGATCAAACCCTTGACCTGATCTGGATAATGCCAGCGTAGGGAACAGACCATTTCCATAGGAGCCCCTTTTCAGATTGATTTTTAAATAAGGATTCAATTGTATGAAGAGCTTCTTTTTGCCATTAATGATGCTGGCGCTAACCCTGAGCGCCTTTTCCCAGAAGTCAGCAATAAAAGGAACCGTTACAGATAATGAGGGTGAGGCGCTGCCGGGTGCCAATGTGGTGGTGAATAACACCATGCTGGGAGTGATTACCAACGGGGATGGCGAGTTTCTTATAGCTCTGGATGAGCAGAAATCATATGAAGTTACCGTCTCCTTCATGGGCTATGAGACCTATGCTTTAGAGGTGATTCCTCCATTTAAGGAGCACTACGATGTAAGTTTGGAAACATCCAATTTTATTGCCGATGAGGTAATTGTTACAGCCACCAGGGCAGGAAACAGGACACCCATGGCTTATGAAAATATGGAGAAGGAGGAGATCACTGCCCAGAATATGGGTCAGGATATGGGCTATCTTCTTAGTTTAACACCATCCCTGGTTCAGTCGTCTGAATCGGGGACAGGGATCGGGTATACGAATTTTCGTATCAGGGGATCAGATCCCAGCAGGATCAATGTCACAGTGGACGGCATTCCTTTGAATGATGCTGAGTCGCAACAGGTATTCTGGGTAAACATGCCGTCATTTTCCAGCTCTTTAAGCAGTATACAGGTGCAGAGAGGGGTGGGAACATCCACCAACGGAGCTGCAGCATTTGGAGCTACGGTCAATTTGCAGACAGAAACACCTTCCGGGGAGACCTATGTAGAGATAAGCAGCACCTTTGGATCCTACAATACCTGGATAAATACCGTGAAGGCGGGTACAGGTCTCATCAAGGACAGGCTGAGTTTCGATTTTCGCTATTCCAATCTGAAGTCCGACGGCTATGTGGATTATGCCACTTCTGATAATCAATCCATGCAGTTTACGGGTAATTATTTCACAAAGAAGGGCAGAATCAAGGCCAGTGTAATCCTGGGAGAGCAGCATACGGGTATCAGCTGGTGGGGCGTGGATGAGGTCACACTGGATACCAACCGTACCTATAATCCGGCCGGACAGTATGTAAGTCCTTCGGGTGAGAATCTTTACTATGATAATCAGACAGATAATTACTGGCAGAACCACTATCACCTGGTCTACTCAACAAATCTCACAGAGCAGCTCCTGTTAAATGCAGCAGTATTTTATGTGGATGGCAGGGGATATTATGAGCAATTTAAGCAGGATCAGGCGGTGGCGGATTATTATCTGCCTGATATTATCGTGGAAAACGATACCATCACCCATACAGATCTGGTCAGGCAAAAGTGGCTTGATAATGATTTTTACGGAAGCGTTTTCTCCCTGGTTTATTCAAGGGATCAACTCAAGTTGATAGGTGGCGGCGGCATAAACAGGTACGTGGGTGATCACTTTGGGAAAATCATCTGGATGAGATATGCAGGCGACACGGAAAAGGACCATGAATGGTACAGTAATAATGCCGACAAGTGGGATGGCAATCTTTACCTGAAAGCCAATTATCAGCTTAAGCAGAGGCTGAACCTTTTTGCCGACCTTCAGTACCGTTATGTTTACTACCTGATGGAGGGCCTCGACGATGACGGATATATGCGTGAGCTGGACCAGGAGCACAGCTATAACTTCTTCAACCCGAAGCTGGGGGCTCAATTGGAAATCAATCCCGGTCAGTTTGCCTACGCTTCTTTTTCCATCGGAAACAGGGAGCCTACCCGGCAAAATTTTAAAGATGCAACTGGTGATCCTGAATCAACCCCGCTGGCAGAGCGCCTGAGGGATCTCGAACTTGGCTACTCCTTCTCATCACGTACCGTGGCTGCTCAGCTTAATATCTATTACATGGATTATAAAAATCAGCTGGTGCCTACCGGGGAGTTAAGCCAGGATGGTTATCCCATTATGACCAACGTGGACAAAAGTTACAGGGCCGGTGTGGAACTGAGTTTTGGCATACAGCCCTTTTCCTTCCTGGAGTGGAATGCCAGCCTGACTCTGAGCCGAAACAGGATCAGGGATTTTGTAGAGACCTACATCGATTATGACACTGATACCTGGGAGGGAACAGCTTCTTCAATAGAGCTTGGAAATGTGGATATCGCCTATTCGCCTTCAGTGATCTCATCCAGCGACCTGGTTTTTCACCTTGCAAAATCTATGGATCTTCACCTTATCAGTCAGTACGTGAGTGAACAGTATTTTGTGAATACTATGAACGAAAATATGAAGCTGGATTCCTGGTTCGTAAATAACCTGAGATTCGATTATGCTTTCGCTGTTAAAAAGCTTGGTGTTGTTGGCCTGCAGTTCCAGGTGAATAATCTGTTTAATACACTCTACGAGAACAATGGATACGGGGGAACCTGGTGGGAGGATGGACAGGAGTACTACTGGTCGGCATACTTTCCCCAGGCAACAATTAATTACCTGGCCAAGCTTAGCCTGAGCTTCTGACAGATATGGAAACAGGAAAGATATGGATTGAGATATTTGGCGTAGTTACGGGTATTCTGTATGTGATTCTGGAAGTAAAGCAGAACAGATTGCTCTGGCCCCTGGGCATTGTTACATCAGCTGCCTATGTCTATATCTTCTTCAGTGGCAAGTTCTATGCCGACATGGGTCTTCAGGTATACTATGTCCTGATCAGCATTTATGGCTGGTATTACTGGAGCAGGGGAGGTGCGAAGGATGATAAGGAGGAGCTTCCGGTAGTCAGGATCAACAGACAGCAACTGATACTTCTTTTCTTAACTTTTATCCTGGCCTGGGTGGGAATCTATATTATCCTGGACAGGTTCACTGATTCGACAGTACCCCTGGGAGATTCCTTTACCACAGCCCTGGCCATTGTGGCCACCTGGATGCTCACCCGTAAAATTATTGAACAGTGGTTTTTATGGATTATTGCCAATGTTGTCAGCATAGCTCTATATATTTACAAGGGATTGTATCCCACAGTCTTGCTCTATGTGGTTTATGCCGGGATGGCGGTATACGGATATCTGGAATGGAAGAAATCGATGAATAAGAGAATTGAACTTGAAAGCAGTACCTGAGATAGTCATAGTTGCCAACGGTCTTTTCCCTGAGGGCCGGCAGGCCCTGGATCTGCTTCATTCAGCAGATCAGTTGATCTGCTGCGATGGCGCGGCCGATAAACTGATCGCCTATGGCCTTACACCCCATGTGATTGTAGGAGATATGGACTCAGTTTCGCCTGAGGTCTCAGCCAGGTATGCATCCATTATGCATCGCTCAGGCGATCAGGAGAACAACGATCTGACCAAGGCGGTGCATTATTGCATTGAGAAAGGCTACCCCTCGGTCTCCATCCTTGGGGCCACGGGAATACGGGAAGATCATACCCTGGGAAATATCTCACTGATGCTGGAATACTACCCCCGTATCGAGGTGCAGATGCTTTCAGACTACGGGATGTTCTTCCTGGTTCGAAGCGGTGAAGAAGTGAAGTCCTTTGTGGGAGAGAGAATCTCTATTTTCTCCGTGGATAACAGGGTCAGGGTTTCATCCAGCGGCCTGAAATATCCCTTGAATGAGCTGCGGCTTTCCAGGTGGTTCACAGCTTCGCTTAATGAAGCTACAGCCGACCGCTTTACACTAAAATTTGAATCGGAGCAGGCCCTTATTGTGTATCGGGCGTGGTGAGCTTACTCAAACAGCAATTCACCCAGTTCATGTTTATCGTACTGATTATTAATCAGTTCAGGCTTTAAGCCAGTCTCATAGACATAGATTGCTGCTTTCTGGGTATTCATGGAATTCTTGAAACTGTTCTCAATCAGCTTCAGGTCTTTAGCCGGAGAGTTAATGGAAAAGCCATAGCCGCCTCCATCAGTTCCATTATTTTCGATGATGTTCCTGGTAAAAGTATTCCGGTGGGGGGCATTGGCCTCTCTCTCGCCCCGCAGATTAACACCATCACTATTATTCTCGAAGATGTGATTGTTCTCAAAAATCACATCTGTGTCTTTGTGTCCCGTACAAATCCCAAAGCGGCCATTGTGATGAAATCTGTTCCCGCTTACCCTGCTTTGGTAAACCCGCCAGCAGATAAATAATCCATCACGATCGTTGTGATGCACATCGTTATTTTCTATTACAGAGAATGGGGATCCGGTTCCAGGGTGCAGCCCTGTATTACCACTTCCGGAAATTTCACTGTTCTTCACTGTGACATTTTCTGTGATTTGCCAGCTGATACCCTCACCGTTAAAATCCTTCACCCGAACCCCGTCCACTGTGATCCACCTTGATCTTAAGATTAAGATACCTGCGCTGTTGCACCCGTCAGCAAAGAAATTCTCAGCGCGATTGCCATCGATCACCAGGTCAGAGATACTGCTGTTTTCCGCCTCTATCACCTCAATGACAGAGGATGCATTTGAGACCATTCCATTCAGATCGGAGCGGTAATCACGAATCAATCCCCTGTCAATGTACAGGATGTTTTCCTCGATATCGGTGATATATGCTGTGGAGACGTTCCAGCATCCATTGTTGTCATCGTCACTTACCTGTACCTTCATGCCGATCTCAAATCCTTCCGTGTTTTCGAGGCTCAGCTTTAGTTCACCAAAGTCAGCATCCACCACATATCTGCTTTGTACCCCATGGTCTCTTTTTAGCACAGTCTCATCTCCGGAACCAATAAGTTTGATTTTACTCTTCAGCCTCAGGGGTGCTGATATGGTATAAAGTCCGGGATTCAGGATCACACTTCCTCCCGTTTCTTCAAGGGCATCAATGGCGAACTGAATCGATCGGTTATCAAAGCCTGAAATATCTGCATTATCTCCCCCAACCCTTATTTGCAGTTCTGCAACTTTCGGAGCGACCAGTGCATCAGCTAAACCGGGTTCCTGGGAAAAAAGGTAAAAGGGGATGCACAGGAAAACAAGTAGTAGAGTTCTTTTCATTTTAGTAAGATTTTTAATCGTTCAGCTCATCCTATTCCATACTGCTAAATACGCTGTTCAGGCGGGATTGCAGACCGGTAATAGTTTGCAGATGTTTCTTCAGGATCAGATTTTCGATCTGGTTTAATTGACTGATATCGGTGGTATTCCCGGGAACCTCATTCCGGGCAATGCTTTCTGCCTGACTTCTGATACGGAGATGCGTGACGAAATCGAAGGCCTGGATCACTTCTTCAAAGAGGGAATCGTCGAAGATTTTCTTTTCATAAAGCTCCTGGGCCCTTTGCCTGCTTCCTGTAACAGTCATTCCTTCGCGAAGTGCATACAGCCGTATATAAGAGGAGAGCGGTAGCAGGATCTGTTTCATATCCATCTGATGGTCAGCGGGCTTCACCGGAATCTTTAACTGGTATATGGAACGGGCCATATGGTGATAGAAAAGCGTTTTACCTTTGGAGCATTTATAAATATGGGTTCGAAGTTGATCCACGAGGACTTTTTCACCATAAATACACCTGAAATCAAAAAAGATGGCTACATCCAGGACGTCCTGTGGATTGCTGTTCTCAATCCAGTTGCTGAAATATTTCTTCCAGGCGTCCAGTTCCCTGTTCCATTTGGGATTGCTGGCCATGATATCGCCCGGACATCTCTGGTAACCGACTTCCCCCAACTCCATATTGATTTTTTCGGCCAGGATCTTAAAGTACAGATGTGCCTCTTTCATGTAACTCTCCTGCATATTCACAGTGATGATGGCATTATCCTGGTCGGTATTAAGGGTTTGTTCCCCCCGGCCCTGACTTCCCAGGGCTATAAAGGCAAATTTGCATGGTGCTGGCCCAAGCTCTTCCATCGCAAGTTCGATGAGGCGCCTCTGAATTGCATCTGCGACAGAGCTGATAATCTGGGTTATAATACTGGTGTGTCCTCCGCTATCAGACAGCGCTTTCACCAGGACCGGTAAACGCTTGTAAATTCGCTTAAGTTGTTCCACACCTTCGGCAACATCAATCTCCTTGATCAGGAAACCTGCAAGGTTTTCCTGCATTCCGCCAATCTCCCTGAAACCAACCACACCGCTTATTTTCTTCTTCGAACCCATAAGAGCCATATGAGAAAGACCCCTTTTCTTCATTTCGAGCAGGCCCTCATAAAGCTGAGCGTTTTCGTTCAGGTAGAAAAGCGGAGAACTCATAATCTCAATCACTTTCTCATCCAGGTCCAAGCCGGCGGCAAGCACCCTTTCGGTGAGATCCTGCTGGTTGATCACGCCAACAATCTTATCACCGTGATTCACAAAAAGGATGTCGCTACGTTTCCCGGCCATCATTCTAACCGCTTCCCTTACAGCAGCATCAGAATGAATCCTTCTGATATTTCTGGCAATGGCTTTCAGAGGCTGGTGCATCATCAGCAGAAGGGTCTGGAGCTCTCCGGAAAGCAGTTCACTATCCTTTTCAAATTGCATCCGCACACTGACTTCCTTGATTACGATAATATAGCCGATTCGATCCGCAAAGAAGATCTGGGAGGCGGAAATCACTACTTCCTTCTTAGAGCCATCTTTACAGTTCAGCAGGGTTTCCCTGGAGATGGATTTTTTGGGATCTTTAATATCGGAAGCGAGATTCTTCATTTTCAGGCCAAAGAGCTCTTCAAATTTTAAAGATCTCACCTCCTCTGGTGAGTAAGCGCTTAAGGTACTGAACCTGAAGTTAGAGAATATAAATACATCTTCCACCATCATCAAGGTCCCTTCTGTTGCCGCTTCCACCAGAGATTTGTACTTTTCCCTGGAGAGAAGAAGGGCATCCTCAGCAGTTTTTTTCTTTTGTTCGGTCCTGAGACTCTGCCTGATAATTAATGCCAGAAGCCCACTGATGACAAGCGTGATGATCAAAACCACCCGAAGCAGCCTGTTCTTCAGTGAACGGATCTCCATCCTCACATCTTCCAGGTAGATGCCTGTTCCAACGATCCAGTTCCAGGGCTCATACGCCCTTACATAGGAGAGCTTGGGGACAATCCTGGTGGAGTCGTCTTTCCACTGCCATTTGTAATCGATGAAGCCTGATCCGGACTCCTCCACGGTCCGAACCGATTCTACAAAGAGCAATTTGGCATTGGGATCCCTGTAGTTGTTCAAATCTCTTCCCACCAGCTCGGGACGGTAGGGGTGCATGATCATTACGGGTTGTTTGTCGATGATCCAGAAGTAGTCTTTCTGCTCATCCCCGTAGCGGATACGGTTCACCCGCTCAATGGCCAGTGCCCTGGCCGAGTCACCTGGAATCAGTTTATCCTGCGCTTCCTGATGGTACTCGTCAAGAAGGCTGCAAACAGAATTGGTCAGTTCAGAAATCATCTCCTTCTTTCCTTCCATAATATTTTTCTCGGAAGTGGGGAGTATCACCACAAAAATGACAAGAATAAAGAGTCCGATAGCCAGGATAGAGGGCAGAACGATGGACACAAAAAACCGGTTCAGCTTATTCTGAGGCATACTACAAAAGCTTAAAGATTCTAAGGAGATAAGTGTCTGTATCAAATATACAAAATCTGGCGCGGTATTTAAACCTGGTTACCGGAGGGAGCCCAATTACTGATGGAAATTTTATCCTGAGAAGCCTCCTGTAGGGATAATGCCTGAATCGTTGAGGTACTGCCGTGTAAAAACCCCGGATATGTGCATGACCTGCAAATCCCAGTTTGCATTGGAGCTTTTGCATTAGCTGAAAATGAGCTCCAAACTCTGAGCCATGGCTATAGAATTCCCTTTTAAGTCCGGTTAGATTGGGCTCGATGTAATGGCTCAGCAGGATCTTATAGTCTGATGCGGGAAGGACGGCATATTCAGGAAGGCCGGCCAGAAACGAGATTTCCTCCTTATCATAGCCCGGATCCAAATCCTCTTCGTAGGACCAGTATTCCTTATGGCCCCCATCTTTATGTTCCGGGAGCCTTCCTGCGGCATGCATGTCATGGTTCCCGGGCACGATGATATCACACTTCCTGCGGACCAGTTCCAGGCAGGCCGAAGCATTTCTGGTTTTTCTATAGCGGTTAAATGATTCATTAAAGCCTGATATATCCCCCAGGCAGATGCTCATATCGCAGCCTTTCTGATCAATCTTCTTCAGCACCCTTTTCAGGCTGTTCAGATCCTCATGAATATCTGAAAAGATTGCTAAACGCACGGGCGAAGGTTTGGTGTATTCAAAGCTAGGAAATTCATCGAAATGTTAAAATAAAATGGCATGAGTAAGCTTATTGTTATATTCACAGCTATGAAAACAAAAATAGTTCTCCTTTACATCCTGGCACAGTTTATGGTTCTGCAGCTCACAGCCCAGGAATTCTTAAGTGCTAACGGTAAAGCAATTGTTAACGAGAGTGGCGACACGGTTCTGCTTCGCGGAATGGGACTTGGGGGCTGGATGTTGCAGGAGGGTTATATGATGCATACCTCCAGTTTTGCCAATGCACAGTATCAGTTGAAGGCGAAGATAGAAGAACTTATCGGTGCAGCGGATACGGAGCTGTTTTACGAAAGCTGGAGGGCCAATCATGTGCGAAAAGCAGATATCGATTCCCTGAAGGCATGGGGCTTTAATTCGGTTCGGCTGCCCATGCACTACAACCTGTATACCCTGCCAGTGGAAGAGGAGCCGGTTTCAGGTCAGCATACCTGGCTTGAAACCGGGTTTGCACTCACCGACAGTCTGATAAAGTGGTGCAAGCAGAATGAGATGTATGTGATCCTGGATCTGCATGCTGCTCCGGGCGGACAGGGATATGATCAGGGTATTTCCGATTATGATCCCACCAAACCTTCGCTCTGGGAAAGTGAAGCCAATCGTGATAAAACAGTGGCGCTTTGGAAAAAGCTGGCCGAGAAGTATGTTGATGAACCCACTGTGGGGGGCTACGACCTGATCAATGAGACAAACTGGAATATGACAGGGAATGTTCCTTTACGGGACCTCCTGTATGAAATCACCGACAGCATACGGGCGGTTGATACCCGGCACATCATAATTGTTGAAGGAAACTGGTTTGCCAATGATTTTACTGGTTTAACTCCCCCCTGGGACAATAACATAGTTTATGGTCCCCACAAATACTGGTCCATCAACGATCAGAAGTCCATTCAATGGGTTCTGGACATCAGGGACCAGTACAACGTTCCCCTCTTCTTCGGTGAAACGGGAGAAAACTCCAATGTCTGGTTCAGGGATGCAGCCAAATTATTCGGGGAGCATAAGATCGGGTGGGCCTGGTGGCCCATGAAAAAAATTGAATCCATTGCCGGGCCTCTTTCAGTTCCTAAATCTGCTGGCTACCAGGCACTGCTTGATTACTGGGAGGGTAATGGGCCCAAACCCACTGCTGCTGCTGCCAAAAGTGCATTGATGGACATGGCCCAGGCTCACAGGGTGGAGAATTGCGATTTTCACAAAGATGTGATTGACGCCCTCTTTCGTCAGGTAAATTCTGATGAGGCAGTTCCATATGCGATCCAGGATATTCCGGGGGTGGTCTATCCGTCCGATTTTGATATGGGTGTGTTGAATTCGGCTTACTATGATACCGATGTAGCCAACTACCAGGTATCCACCGGAAGCTATACTGCCTGGAACAATGGCTGGGTATACCGGAACGATGCCGTGGACCTCCAGCTTACTACGGATAATGTGAATACCAATGGCTACCACCTTGGATGGCTTGCCACCGACGAGTGGATACAGTATAGTGTGAATGTGGCGGCAGAGGCTGTTTATGAGGTTGAGGTCCGGGTGGCATCCACCGGCACCGAAGGAAAATTTCATTTCCAGTCGGGCGAGGCTGACATTTCTCTGCCTGTAAATGTACCAAGTACAGGAGCGTGGGACACCTGGCAAACAATCAGCGTGAGCAATGTGATCCTGACACCATCGGATAGCAAAATCCGATTCTACGTGGACCATGAAGGTTTTAATGTGGGTAGTTTCAAGTTTACACAGACCGGGCTGAGCACTGATCTGGCCACACAATTTCTTTCCGCCTTTACCCTGGATGATGATAGCATACAACTGAATATTAATAAGGCACTTGAGTCGCCCCTTCCGGCACTTCCTGCCAACTTTGAGATCAGGGTTAATGGCAACAGGGTTACCATTACGGATATGCAACTGGATCCTGCAAATCCCAGGATAATCACCTTCGGGATCAATACCACAATTCGTTCATCCGATCAAATTATTATCTCATACACAGGTACCCAGATTGTAGCCACAGATGGGGTAGTCCTGGACCAGTTCTCCCAGGAGCTGGTGGAAAACCGTGTGGCTATTATTCATTCAATTCCCGGTAAAGTGGAGGCAGAAGATTACTATTTTCAGTCAGGATTCCAGCTGGAAAGTACCACTGATGACGGAGGCGGTGAGAACATTGGTTACCTTGACAATGGGGACTATGGGGATTATTACATTGATGTTACAGAAGCCGGATCGTATTATGTGGATTACCGTACAGCGGCCCAGAGTGAATCCGGAGCCGTGAAGCTTGAGCTTATTGCTTCCGACGGGACGGCTGATTTCCTGCATCAGATCAGTTTCCCATCCACTGGCGGATGGCAAAACTGGAGGACCACACGTGGCCAGGTATACCTGGACGAGGGCCAGCATCAACTTCGAATGACCATCACGGCCCCCCTCTTTAATATGAACTGGTTTGAGTTTAGTTATCGCAGCACCGGGATCGAAGATCAGGCTGAGAAGTTTGAAAGCATCAGGGTATTTCCCAACCCCTCCCATGGAGTCCTGAACGTAGAAGGAAACCTGGAAAACCACCCGGGTGGAGAGATTCAGCTTTTTGATCTGAGGGGACAGCTTCAGCTGGTGAAAGCTATTGAATCCACCGGGGGACCTTTCAGGGAAGTACTGCAGCTTCATCACCTGAATTCAGGAACCTACCTTCTCCAGCTACGTGGAGGAAAGGGGGAGACCCTGGCAAGAAAGCTGGTGATTATTGGCGATTGACTCGTCCGGAAATAAACGAAATCAGGAATCCGGTCAGGAAAATAGCCAGGGTGCCAAATACGATGGTGAGATAGGAATGGAAGATGTTTCCATACCTGGTGGGATCGTCTGCCAGTGAAGAGAGACTCATCCAGGCAATCACCGCGATTCCCAGTATTACCCCGGCCATAGCAGCCGGGGACCTGCTATACCTGGAGAAGGCCCCCAGCAGGAATAATCCCAGCATTCCGCCACTGAATATGGATGCCAGTTTCCACCAGGTGTCCAGTGCAGATTTTACATTGATCATAGCAAGGGCAATGACAATTCCCAGGATGGAAATTACCACCGAAGAGATGTAGAGTACTTTCATGGATCCCTTCTCATCCTGTTCCCTTTTACCGGACCTCCGGTAATAGTCGGATAAGAAAACGGTGGCTGAACTGTTAAAGCTGGTGGAAATGGTACTCATTCCCGCAGCAAAAATGGAGGCAATAAGCAGCCCGCTTACTCCGGCAGGAAGCTGACTGATAATAAAGTGCGGGAAAACCTGGTCGGCTTTATCCAGATCCTGAAGGTCTGCAGGAAGAATTGCAGCACCGGAAGTGTAGTAAGTATAGAGAGCTGTTCCAATAAAAAGAAACAGCATGGAAACGGGAATATAGAGCATCCCGCCTGAGAGGGCCGATCTCTTTGCAGCACGATCGGACCTGGAAGCCATGTAGCGCTGGATATAGTTCTGATCGATCCCGAAGTTCTGCAGGTTGATAAACAGGCCATATACCAGGACCACCCAGAAAGTGGATGTGCTTAATTCCAGGCCGAAGCTTCCAAGGCTGAACTTTCCCTGCTCACCGGCAATCTGGAATACCTGCTGGACCCCTCCAGGCATCTTTAACAGGATAAATATCAAGCATAGCAATGCCCCGCAGATCAGAAGGATGCCCTGGATGGCATCGGTCCAGACCACAGCCTGCAAGCCCCCGAGCATGGAGTAGGCCATAATGGTGAAGCCGGTGATCACAATAATCAGCGCAATATTCCATCCAAAGGCGGCATGGAGGGTCAGGGACAGAAGGTAAAGGATGGTACCCACACGCATCAGCTGGGTAAGCAAATAGCAGACCGAGGCATAGATCCTGGCCCAGGGACCGAAGCGGTCTTCCAGGTAAGAGTATGCAGACGGACTGTTCAGTTTCCTGTAGAGGGGGACAAAGAATTTCACAGCGATCAAAGCGGCAAGAGGAATGGTAAGGCTGAATACAAAGGGATTCCAGTTACTTTGATAGGCTATCCCGGGAAGAGCCAGGAAGCTGATGCTGCTCACAAAGGTGGCAAATATTGACATGCTGATTACCCATCCCGGGATGTTCCGGTTGCCCAGAGTAAAAGCAGTCGAGGTTTTATTTTTCCTGAAGAAAGATGCGCCGAAAAGGCTTACGCCAAGCATGTAGGCGATAAATATGATTGTATCCAGGGAATGCATGCTTAATTTTCTCCCGAAGGAAGTTCTATTTTTTGCGGATCAAGGACAACATATTTTATAGATTTCCGATCGTAGGTATAGCTGATATGGACCAGTCCATCAGATGACTGGATCACGGCAGGGTAGGAGTACTCACCCTTCTGCTTCTCCAGTGTTAATACAGTTGTCCAGGAGTGGCCGTCCCTGGAAATGGCTACATTCAGAATCTTTCTACCAGGTGAATTTCTGCCCCTTTCGGAGTGGTTGTAAACCAGAAGCTGCCTGCCATCTTTCAGAGTAACCGCATCAGTGCCTGCGCTGGGATTGGGAAGCTCTGTGGCTTTCATGGGACTCCAGGTCCGGCCTCCGTCTTCCGACCAGCTTTCAGAAATCACATTTTGCATGGTACGGCACAGGATCTGCAAGCTTCCGTCATCGTAGGTGAGGATACTTGGCTGGATGGCATCGAATTCAATTCCGTCGTTGATAGGTCCGATAAGCTCCCAGCTTTGTCCTAAATCCCGGCTGACTTCGAAATGAACCTGCCAGTAGGTTTCTCCCTGCTCGATGCGTTCGGTGCTGGAGGGACAAAGAATGCTGCCATCTTTCAACTGTACAGGCTTGTTTTTGACTGGTCCGATGAGCTCTCCCAGCGACGATTCTCCCAGTCTCCGGGGGACCGACCAGCTGCGACCCTGATCTTCCGAGCTCATCATTTCTCCCCACCATTCACGCGGACTGGGTCCCACCTTATAGAAGAGCAGGAGGGGGCCTTCAGCCGGCTGAAAAAGAACCGGGTTCCAGCAGGGGTAACGAAGGTTTTCATCCTGAACCCCGTTGACCACTTCCACGGGAGGACTCCAGGTCTTTTCATCCAGGTGGGAGATCCAGATTCCCACATCCTTGTTTTTCTCATGGCTTCCTCCAAACCAGGCTGCTACTATTCCTGAGCCTGTCTCTGCCAGGGTGGATGCGTGACATTCCGGAGTTGGCCGCTTATCAAGGGGAAAGATAAGTTCTCCTTCAATATATGCTCCTTTACCGGG
>CAYWGP010000145.1:0-7264 GCA_964458155.1 uncultured Bacteroides sp. | reverse complement strand
CCGCAGTCTCTGTAACCTTTGATTTTGATGAAAGTAGTGTGGCAGTAGAAGGCGAGGATTTCACCCTGGTGAATCCGAGTAATACTCTGGATATAAATGGATGG
The DNA here is from genome assembly GCA_964458155.1 of uncultured Bacteroides sp. Classification (GTDB taxonomy): domain Bacteria; phylum Bacteroidota; class Bacteroidia; order Bacteroidales. The sequence goes on along the minus strand of CAYWGP010000145.1, from coordinate 7,160 downwards.
GGATATGATACCATCTGGATCCATCCCATCGATAACGATGTGTTTACAGGGAATATCCCTCTGATTATTAATCTGACATCCAATACTCAGAACTATCCTTTCGGTGTTACCAGTTCTCATACTTTGACCATTGTTGATGATGAGCATCCGCTTGGTAACTGGATTGGTACCTATACTGTTGATGCAGTTGATTATGTCAGTTATTTCGGGCCTGAAACCTGGACGGTGACTACTTCTCCGGATCCAGCTGATGTAAACAATCTGATTGTTGTTGGCATTGGTTCGGGTTATTCTGAATGGACACCAATTACCGGAGTTGTTGACATGGATGCAAATACAATCACTTTCTCTGCCGGATCCGAAATCGGTACACATGCTGATTACGGCGGACCATTGGCAATCTTCCTGGGCGATGAGGCCGGAAATCTATATGAGGAACCTATTGTTGGTACAGTGAATGCGGACGGAAGTATCTTTGTTGATGTGCTTGCCATTAAATTTGTAGGTGGTGTCAACGATGGACTGAGATGGGGTGTTTTCGAAACCACATGGGCCCCTTCTAAGAAGAAAGCGGCCCCGCTTACTACTCCGGCTGCAGGTCAAGTTAAGGAATTGAAGTTACAACATTAAAATCCTGAATGGTTATGAAGAATAATATAAAGTATACAAAGCGGATCGGTATTTTTGTGCTGGCGCTGGTTATGACTGCTGCTTGTGTGAAGTGGGAGTCGGAGACCAGTCCGACACTGGAATCCGCATCCAGCATCACCCTGGCTGTGCTCTCTGCTGGAGACTCATCGGTGGTGGTTAGCTTCTCTAGCACAGCATCTGGTTATGTAGCTCTTAATCTTTTTGATGGAACCGGGTTTGCGGTACCAACTGAAGAGGAGGATCTGGAAGCCCTGTTAACTGGAAATGTGTCAAGTATGGAATACTATCGTGCCGAAACTGAAGCCGGAAATGTATATCAGTATACATTCCTTGGCCTTATTCAGGATGCTTCTTATGAAGTGATAGGTGTGGCCAACAACAGCGACGGCGTGGTATCTCAGGCAGAGCTCCTGGTAATTGCTACAGGCGATAGTCATCCACCCTTGTTGACCGGCACTGATCCTGAAATTACCTATGATCCGGTATTACCTGTAGATGGATCAGTAACTCTTATCTTCGATGAGCCAATTCTGTATGATGACACCAAGGATCTTACCTTCTCCGAGTTTTATGATGGTGAGGATGTAGTTGCTGGCAGCGTGACTGTTTCAGGCAATACAGCTACCGTTGCATTAGGTGCGGATTTAACCAATCGTGATTATGTCCTTCTTTCTTATCCGGAAGGAGCATTCACAGACTTATCTGGAAATCAGGCAGATTCCATGGCTAGTTATCTGGATGGAGGTTCTTTTGTTGGTTTGTATTGGAGAGCAGAAGCCAAGGAATTCGAAGCTTTGACTGTACTACCTGAAGAGGAGGTAGTTCCTGCTGGCTTTGATATTGTGGTAAGTTTTGCAGAAGAGGTTGATGCCGATGGTGTGGAGGATGGTGATATTACCCTGACTTACGACGATGGGACAGATGTGCTGATCAAAGCAGTACTTGCATCTGAAGTTTCCGCAGCAGGTAACGAGCTGACTATTACGCAGTCTTATTTAGCCGCCCCGGGGGTGGAAGTGACCCTGGATATTCCGGCTGAGCTTCTGGGCATTGGCATTGCTAATCCCAATGCTGCCGTGACAGCTTCCTGGTCGATTCTGCACCCGCTGCAATCCTGGATTGGCACTTATACTGTTGATGCAGCCAGTTACGGTAACCCGGGTACCTGGGATGAGGTCTGGGCTGTTGACATAGCATCTGTAGCAGGTGATGTTACCAGTCTGGCTATCACCATTGATGCTGGTGGCGGAGGCGGTGTGCCTTTCCTCGCAAGCTTTGATGCCGGTGCAATGACAGTAACCATTTCTCCTGGAACCATGGTTGGGAATCTCTATGGTTACGGACCAACAGCCATTTATTATGGTGATTATGCAACACTTGACGAGTTCGCTAACGTTGTTGGAACCATTGCCGCTGATGGCACGATTTTAATCGACAATTTAACCATGATCCTTACTGATTTTGGATTAGTTAATGGCTTGTGGGATGCATTCAATACATCCTGGGCCCCGGCTGCAAAAAAGAAAGCAGTCTCCAGGGCAGCTAATTATGTATCAAAAGCAGCCAGGTTTTAACCAGGATAGTGATTAATTAATCAAAAAGGGCTTTCCGCGCGGAAAGCCCTTTTTTTATTTTCCGTATCTTTGCAGAACATTCCGACTGGTAATTTGTATATATACAAAGCGAAGTAGAGATATGATGAGGCATAGATACATAGTTACTTTCCTGACCTTGTTTTTATTTGTTGGTTCACTTTTCGCAAAACCGGTGACCCTGACAGAGGTGAGGGAAGTTGTCAACGCTCTGATGCAAAGCTGGAACAGGCAGATGGATATTGAGGGCATTGAAGCCAGGTACCTGCCTGGCGGGGAGCTTGGATATTATATGGTCGACCTGAAGCAGGGCGGCTGGGTGATGGTGAGTGCTGATGATGTGGTGCGCCCGGTGATGGCTTTTTCCTTTGAAAACTCCTTAACACCTGAAGAGGAATGGAACGATAATGCCCGCTTTCTGCTGAATCTTTATCAAAAGGAGATATCACTTGCTTTAAAAAATTCTTCCCTTTCCAGGGATGCAGGCTGGGACCGGGAAGCACAGGCTGGTGCCAGGAAGGCTGCACTTGCTGATCCGGTAGATCCTTTTATACCAGTAAACTGGAACCAGAGCAGTGGCTGGAACATGTTCTGCCCTGAAGATGAAGATGGACCCGGGGGACATGCCTATGTGGGATGTGTGGCCGTATCCATGGCTCAGGCCATGTCGGTTTATGAATATCCGGTGCAAGCCCGGGGGATAAAAGACTATGTGGATTCAGACTATGGTTCCATTGCAGTAAATTATGATATGGCAGCTCCATATGAGTGGGACCAGATGAGTGCGTCCAGCGCAGATGAGTATAATGCCATACTGTTGTATCACTGTGCAGTTTCTGTTGAGATGGATTTTGGAGCGGATGCTTCCGGAGCCTATGTGGTTAATGCCATGGGCGCCCTGAAGCAGTATTTCAACTATTCCCAGAGTATGACTTTCGAGTATCGTTATGAAGATACCGAGGAATGGGTTAACACCCTTGCGGCTGAACTGGAAGCAGGGAGGCCGATTATTTACAGGGGTAACCCCGGGGACGGGACGGCCGGACATGCCTGGAATTTAGATGGTTATTATGCCAGTGGTTCGGTAGACTACTTTCATATGAATTTTGGTTGGTCGGGTAGTCAGAACGGGTATTATACTCTTGACAACATTAACCCGGGAAGCAATGATTTCAATGCCAATCAGGGTGCCATTCTGGGGATGGCTCCTCCTGCCAGTATGCCTTATGATCTGGCTCTTTCGGAGGAATCCGTTTCGGAGGAACTTCCTGACAGTACATTTGTTGCCGATGTTTTAGTTGCAGATGAAGATCCCGACAACATATATACATTTACATGCAAGGGACCTTTTAGCGTGATTCTGGATGACTTCGGACCTGCTTCCTTTTATATTGAAGACCAGAAGTTATATACCAAAGAGGTTTTCGAGTATGATGATGACAATCCGGAGGATAACTCCATATTCTTACTCATCACTGTGGAGGATCAGTATGGCAATGAATACCAGGAGGAATTTAATATTGCCATTGAAAAAGTATTCCAGGGGCCAACGGGGATAGCCCTGTCTGATTCTTCTGTACTGGAGGAGCAGCCTGTTGGTACGGCTGTTGGCAGACTGATTATAGAAGATGAGGATCCGTTTAATACCTACACCTACACCGTTGAAGGGCCCTTCTTCTGTGAAAATGACACCCTGAAAACCTCAGTGGAGTTTGATTATGCAATGTCAGATACCAGTCATGTTACTATAACAGTTGAGGATTCACGCGGTTTCATTCTAAGCAGAGGGTTTACCATAGAGGTAGAGCAGAACCAAAGTAATACAACTGGTATTAAGGAACAGAGCAGGGGCGTTTCCATCTATCCGAACCCGGCTGATCAGTATATTTTTCTGGAAGGCCTGGAGAATTATGAGTCCATTGAGATGTGGGAACTCTCAGGCAGGATGCTTATAAAGATCCCGGGCGAACAAAAGCAACTGGATGTTTCCGGATTTAAAAACGGAATTTACCTGCTGGTTTGCAATGGTTCAGGCAAAAGACTGGTAAGAAAAGTGCTTATTCAGCACTAAGAGAATCATAGTACTTCAAAAGCTTTACCACATCTTCTTCATTTTTCATATTAAGCTTTCCGGCTTTAATATAGGCTGATATCTCATTCTCAGCATCGGGAAATGCTTCAAGGATCTGTTTCTTTGATTTTTTTGCCTTGTAATAAAGCTGATCATCATGCTTTCTGAAATAGAGACTTGATTTATCTGCGAATTCATCATATTTCCGATCGGCACTGTATCCGCCTTCATAATTCGCTCTTACGAACTCTTTCTCATATCGTTTGTATACCATACTTCCACCCTTGTACAGTACCCGGGCAAAGAGGAATTCTCCGTCATTCTCAGGTTCAATGGGGACAAACAGCATTGTATCACTGCTATTCAGAAGGTAAAAGAAGTCAATGGTATTTTTGTTGATGAGTCTTACTGACTTTGTGGCCGGATCCAGAAATGCCACTTCGTTATCATAGCAATTGTAATTCATCTCTTTTACCACCACCCGGTTTTTGGTTTTCATGTAAATTTCGCCGGGAATCCAGGCTTCACTTACATAGGGTGTGCCCTTTGTGCCCTCGTAGCGGTTATCAAAAGTCTGTACGCTGCCTGTTCCGGACTGTGATCCCAGTTCCCGGAGATTCTCCTTGGCTTCGTATCCGCTTGGATCGGGAATCGTCTGTGCAAGGCAGTTAAAGCTTAGCAGGGTGAGCAGGATTAAAATATATGCTTTCATCACTTGTTTATTTTAATAATATATCTGTCAAATATAGGAAAAGAGGGGTAAAAGGCATTTTTTTCTAGGGAAAGTTATATAGCATAATCTTGCTTGGACCGGCATGCTGTATCATGCTTTGTATTAAGCATAAATATAGCAGTTTAAATCACAGAATATCAATGAGATAATCAGGTATCTTTCTGGTGTTTTTATCCCCATACTTCACCTTTTATGACACTCCAATTTACGCCTTCCCTCTGTATACCCCGTCCTTATTGAATTCGCCTTTAGTTTGTGTTTCATATTTTTTTTATAGATTTGGCCCTGTATAGAGTCTATTGCTAATTACTTATTAAACCTAAAACTTTAATCTATGAAAAGATTTGTTTTCGTATTGTCACTTCTGTTATTCGCGGGATTTACTCTCGTTTACGGACAGGGTGTACAAGTTTCGGGTAAAGTGACCAGTGCCGATGACGGCTCTGCTCTTCCCGGTGTATCTGTTGTGGTACAAGGTACCACAATCGGTGCAGTAACAGATTTTGAAGGAAACTACTCAATCACAGTACCTGACGCAACAGGAACGTTGATGTTCAGCTTTGTGGGTATGCTTACCCAGCAAGTTGCGTTGGAAGGTAGGGTTAGTCTTGATGTAGTTCTTGAATCCACATCTATGGAACTGGATGAGGTAGTGGTTACAGCCCTTGGTATTTCAAGGGAGAAGAAATCACTCGGTTATTCAGTTCAGGAGGTTGATGGAGACGCTGTGAGCACCACAGCTCAGTCAAACTTTGCTGCATCCCTTTCCGGTAAGGTAAGCGGTGTTCAGATCAAGGCCCCCAACACTATGGGTGGTTCTTCAAACGTTCTGATCCGTGGTTCTACCTCCATTACCGGTAACAACCAGCCTCTTTATGTTATCGATGGTGTTCCTGTTGATAACAGCAACTACGCAACCGGTGGTAGCGGATGGGGTGGTTATGACTATGGTAACGTTGCCCAGGACATTAACCCCAACGATGTGGAGTCTATCTCCGTATTGAAAGGTGCAGCAGCTTCTGCCCTTTATGGTTCACGTGCTGCCAACGGTGTTATCCTGGTTACAACCAAGAAAGGAAAAACCCGTCAGGGCGTTGGTGTTACCATCTCCGAGAATTTCATGGTTGGTCAGATCGACAATTCTACCCTTCCACAGCAGCAGTATCAGTATGGTGGTGGTTATGGTCCTTTCTACGAGGATCCAAGCGGAAACTTCTTCTATGGAGATGTGGATGGTGACGGAAGCAACGACCTGATTGCTCCAACTTCAGAGGATGCTTCCTGGGGTGAGGCATTTGATCCTAACCTGATGGTGGTTCACTGGGACGCTCTTGATCCTGATGCTTCCAACTATGGAGAGAAAAGGCCCTGGGTTGCTCCTGCAGAGGAAAACCGCATGCCTTCTTTCTTTGAGACCAATACCAGGTGGGTGACTAATGTTGCCTTTGATGGTGGAAATAAGGATGGCCGTTTCAGGTTGTCTTACACCAACTTTAGCGAGAAAGGTATTCTGCCCAACAGTGAATTGAAAAAGAATACAGTAAACTTCTCAGGAACCTACAACTTTACAAAGAAGTTGAGCGTTAGTGCCAATGTAACCTACAATCACCAGACGGCCACCGGTCGGATGGGTACCGGTTATGACGGTGGAAACGTAATGCAATCCTTCGGACAGTGGTTCCAGACCAACGTTGATTTCTCCAGACTGGAGGAGTACGAATCTCCAACCGGCCTGCACAGAACATGGAACTATACGTACTGGGAGCCAGATTATCTCTATCCCATCTACTTTGATAACCCTTACTGGGTGCGTTATAAGAACTACGAGGACGACTATCGCGACAGGGTTCTTGGATATGTTTCAGCCGACTATAAATTTACTGACTGGCTGACACTGACTCTCCGGAGTGCCATTGATACCTATTATGATGTTCAGAATGAGCGCATAGCTATTGGTAGTGTTGGTACCTCGGATTATACTACCCGTCAGAGGAACCTGCTGGAATCCAATACCGACCTGATGTTGAAATTCAATAAAGGATTTGGTAATGTTTCCCTTACCGGTCTGGTTGGAGCCAACTACAGGCATCGTCAGCAGGAGCGTATCACCGGT
>CAYWGP010000144.1:0-6448 GCA_964458155.1 uncultured Bacteroides sp. | reverse complement strand
TGTGCACTCTCACTTCAGCTCAGGATGGTAGTGTGCCGCCGGTTGTAGTCAATGGCGTATCTCTTCCAAGCGATTTCCCGCAATATAGCCCTGCCATTTATAATGAAACTGCCCCGGGAAATATTTTTATCACCAACAGATCCGGGGCACCCTATCTGCTGATTTATAAAAATGATGGCTCTCCCTATTTCTATCAGCGCCTGAAAGATTTTTCTCTCGATTTCAAGCTCCATGAGAATGGTATGCTCAGCCGCTGGATTGAAGAGGATATTCGTGGCTATGTTCTTATGGATGAGCATTTTCAAAATACCGACACGCTTATATGCCAGAACGGCTATGATACCGATGAACATGAATTACAATTGCTTCCCAACGGTCATGCTCTGATGATTGCAAAGGAAGAGAGAAATATGTCATTGATCGATCCTGACAGAAATCCCAATATCACCGTAATTGGAAACCATATTCAGGAAATCGATGAAAATCACAATGTGGTATTCCAATGGGAATGCTGGGATTATTTTAATCTGGAAGATTCATATGTAGAGAATCTTGATGCTTTACTTGTTGATTATGTTCATATGAACTCAATTGGAGTGGACTATGACGGGCATCTTCTTTTATCCAGCAGACATCTGTCGGAATGCACGAAAATTAACAGACAAACAGGCGCTATAATCTGGAGGCTCGGTGGAAAAAACAATCAGTTCAATTTCATCAATGATCCGGATCAAATTTCATATCAACATGATTTCAGACCGGTTCCCGGAAAACCGGATCATTATACCTTATTTGATAATGGGAATCAACGGGAAATCAAATACTCAAGAGCCCTTGAATTCAAACTTGATACAGTAAATATGATTGCTGAGAAAGTCTGGGAGTACAGGCACTCACCAGATTGGTATTCAAGATTGATGGGAAATGCTCAGCGCCTGGCCAATGGCAATACTTTGATCAACTGGGGCGATCCAGCCCTGCCGAAAATTACAGAGATAGCACCGGATACGACCCTTGTATATGAAGCTGATTTCGCTTCTAAAATGAATAATTACCGGACATTTCGCTTTGAATTTGCCGGCTCCATGCCTGCCCCTTACCTGATTGCAGAACCTTATCCCGAAAGGGTGAGACTTCTCTTCAACAAGTTTGGAGATCCGGGAGTGGATTACTTTAACATTTATGGAGGTGATGATCAGGGACAACTTGAATGGATCGATTCCACCTCTTTTACCTGGATAGACCTGATGATGCTCGGGGATTCGAAGTATTATTACCTTGAAGTGTGCGCAGTAGACAGCAGTGGCCTTGAAAGCGAAGCTTCAAACCGGGAAAAAGTCTTTGTCAGAAAAAGCATGCCTGGCGACAACCTGATCATCAACGGTGATTTTTCCAATGGGAATAGTTTCTGGATTCATCAAAACACGGGGGAAGGCTTATCTTCCGGGTCAGTCATGGATTCTGTCTACCATTTCCATATTGAGAATGCCGGAACAGCATCGTCGGATGTGCAATTGATCCAGGAGGATATTCCCTTGATACTCGGGAAAGAATATATTTTAGAGTTGGATGTGAGAGCGGATTCCCCCCGTATGCTGACTATTGAATTGGAGCGGGCAAGTACAAACCGAACCAACTACAGCAGGCATGGCCAGGTCTATATTACAAATCAATTTTCCCATGTTGAACACTCTTTTGTAATGGAGAAGCCCAACGATCTGCAAGCCAGATTTGTTATAAAAGGTGGTGAATATAATATTGATTTCGAGCTAAGGAATATCTCACTCAGGCAGGTGGTTGTTGCCGGTACTCCTCAACAGGAAGGCCAAGCAAATGAATTAAGCTGTTATCCTAATCCGGCAGGTGAAAAACTGCATATCGCCTATAAGCTTGAAACAGCATCCTTTATTAAGCTGGATCTGTTCAACTTGAAGGGGCAGCTGATTCAATCTGTCATTGAGGGTGATCAGATTCCCGGGCATCATGAGATTACCATTGACACCCGGATGCTATCCGAAGGGGCCTACCTGCTGCGTTTTACAGGTGACAGGCTTCACTATTCAAACATTATACTGGTGCAGCACTAGTACCGTATCATCTTTTTGCTTTCCACAAATTCACTGCCGACCCTTAATTCATAAAAATAAATACCCGCCGAAAGGCCATAGGCATTGAAATCCACAGCATAGCTGCCCGGATGTTGAAATCCGTCGACCAGTGTATGGACCTCCTTTCCGGTCAGGTCATAGATCTTAAGGCTAAGCCTGCCGGATTTCCGGATTGTATATGCAATTCTTGTTCTAGTGTTGAAAGGATTGGGGAAATTCTGAGCCAGGAGAGATCCCCTGAAGTCAATTTGCTCAGGTTCTTCAATGCCGGTGGTGGAATCAACTATTGCAAAGACACCCTCACTGAGTCCATAAACCTCCGCATTGGACACACTGCTAATCCGGATACTGAAGTTTTCCCCGGTCTGCATATCAGCAGGTAAGAGCCAGGCATATGCCTGGAGACTTCCGGTCAGGGTGTCCAGGGCCTTCAGGAGAAATTGATCCTGCAATAAATCGATCCGCACGGAATCAAGAACATTGGTTTCCCATCGGAGTATCTCCGTATTTCCTGCAAGCAGTGCTTCCCCGCCCCCGGGTGAAACAACGCGTACAAAGGGATCAGTTATTTCAAAGCTCCATACCTCCGACCATGGACTGGATTGATCTCCCAATTCAGATTTTACCCGCCAGTAATAAGTAGTATTGTTCAGCAGGTCCTTCATGGAGAAATCTGAAAGATTTGTGTTTGCTTCATACTCTAAAGCTGTAAATGTGCTATCAATGGAGACCTGAACATTGAAAGAATCGTAATAGCCTTTACCTGTCCACCGCACAGAGATCGAATCCTGTAAAATCAACTTCTGCTCATCTAAAGGCTGATAGAGAATCGGAGTATTGCTGTCAAAATCACCATAAGGCACTCCAAAAACCAGCTCACCGAAGCCATTCAATGTGGCAATGATTTCATTTTCGGTGCTGTCAAATGAAGTGGGCCTTGGAACAAACAGTCCCTGGCCTGGAAATTCGCGAAGGTATACCATCGTATTCCCCGGATCTTTTATCTCAGGATAGTTAGCCAGGTCCATATGAAATTCAGCATTCTGTGAATTGATTGCAAAAACCTCGTATGTGATCGAAACCGGGTAAACCGTCATGATGTCATCAATAAACTCTGGATTCACAGGTCCGTAAGGAACGCGGGTAATAGTGGATTCGTTGTAATCAGCAGCTTCAAGCGCAATGTATTTGATTTCTACCCCCGTGGTGATGGTTTCATTATTAAAAGAATAGCTGTTTCCTTCTCTTACTTCGTAGTGGGTAAAGCCGGGTTTATCAATGGTTTCTTTCCATGGAAACTTATAAGTGCGGTAGGCAAGTACACCTTTGGGCAGGGAGAGTTCAAGTGCCTTCGATCCATCGGGGTGCACTTCTACAGCATTCCGTACCACAAACTGCTGATTTGGAACTCCATACCCGATAAACCATCCCCCGTTGGACAGGGGTTCTGCATTTCCTGCCGTCACACAGAATATATTTCCATCTGGATATCTCCATTCAGATACTAAAGTTGCTACTTTATTCACTTCATCCAGTTCATATTCGACAGCTCTTGAATATGGAGGTTGATGAAATTCACCATTGTCAAAAAGGGTGATATTCCCGTTCGAACGCCTGCGGATATTATGTTGCCGTGCATGATAGTAGGGTGCATTTTCCTCATGTTCATCCATGTAGGTAAATTCTCCACGCGGTCCACCCATTCGCCAGATCAATTCGCCGGTGGTCCTGCTGATTTTCATGATCTCGCTGTGATTCCGGAAGGAGGCCAGGATATTCCCGTCATCATCAATGTCAAAAGCATTTAAGGTGCCATAATTAATACGCGACGCTGTTAAATCCAGATCGCTGTCGGTAATAGGGATATAATCAATATTGCGCCACTCAAATACCACATTTTTATTCCTGTCCTGCTCCTGGATAACATTAATTACAAGGGATGCATCCGTTTTCCCGCCTTCTACAATGGTGCTCATATCGTAAATAATGGTATGATAGGCCATCATCATCACATGGCCATTTGAAAGCAATTTAAACTCATGGAAATCTGTGGTATATCCGTTTTTCATTTTAAAACTATCTACAAGAGCAAGGGATTCATCCAGGACCATGTGTTGCAGCTCCTCACCTGGAAGGGGAACACTGGAAGCAAAGTCGCCCAGTGCATAGGATAAAAGACCATTGGGCTGGACCTGGAAATCATAGGGGGCGCCATGAACTCTTAGCGAGTCGACTATGGCTCCGTTCTTATCCAGTATGAAAATGAAATTTCCATATTGAGCAGGCATATTGCGATCCCAGGTAGCCATAAAAATATATCCATCTGAAGGATTATCGATGGAGTCAATTGTAATAGACGGAGGGGGGAGGAATGCCTCAGCATGGGCATCCGAATTTGCCCCTAAGCCCTTGAGCACCCCATGACCCTGACTATCTGAAAGCTTACTGCTCTCATTTAATGCTGTGTAATGTTGCTGGACTATTCCAGAGGGTGCTGTCCTGAACGAGAATGAAAACTCCGGTATTGCACCGCCGGCCTCCGTATACAGGCCGTCCTCCAAGAGAACTCCCACCTCTTCGTTTCCTTCAAAGGCGTTGTATGGATTAAATACCATGGTTTTCCCATCATCAGAAAGAAAAAAATCTCCGGAATGCACCCCGCTTACTGAACCTTCAACTCTCAGTAATTCAGCAGATAATGTAGCTTGATCAATATTAGAGGAATGTCTTAAGATAATATTGGTTTCAGCAGAAACCATCTGTGAAGCCGGTTTCGGGCTGATATACGCAAAGGGAGTTCCATCCTGGGCGTTTATATTAATACCCAGCATAAGAAAACAACCGAAGGACAAAATTCTGATTATACTAATTTGCAAATTCATAAGACATATTGTTACCACCCTTCACCGGCAGATGTATAGAACTAGTTCGAATTTACTGGTTTTACATCAAGGGAGCAAAACAGACTTTTAATGTCATTGTACAATAATTGGCCACTTAACCCGGTTAAAAAACTACACATTTGAATTGAATAATTTACTATTTTTGCGTAGCCAGTCCAGGGAATTCAACTATTATGATCTTTAATACCGAGTATTACGAAGTTTTTTTGCCCCCATATGTCCTGATCGGTATTGCTGTTCTCTTCTCCTTCCTGGTAACCTTTTTCACTATCCCTCCTATTGTGAGGATAGCTAATATGAAAAGTCTAACTGCACTTCCAAACGGGCGAACCTCTCATACCAACCCAACTCCAAACCTGGGGGGAGTGGCGATTTTTGCCGGTGTAATCGTATCATCTGTAATATTTACCGGTATCACAACCGCTCATGAATTAAAGTACATTATTGCAGCCATGCTCATCATCTTTTTTGTTGGACTAAAAGATGATCTGTACCCCCTGGTTGCCTATAAAAAGTTCCTTGGCCAGGCTGTTGCCATATTGTTTATTCTTGTCCCGGGTGATTTTCACCTTACATCACTTCATGGTCTTTTTGGGATAGGAGAATTATCTTATCCCGTTAGCCTGATCATCACCTTTGTCCTTTTCCTGGCTCTTATCAACAGCTTTAACCTGATTGACGGTATAGATGGACTTGCATCAGGTATTGGTATATTAACCTCCCTGTTCTTTGGCATCGTTTTCCTGTTGGATCATCACATGGCATATGCAGTTATGAGCTTTATTCTTGCATCTTCCCTGATAGCCTTTTTCATTTTCAATGTATTTGGTAAAGAAAATAAGATCTTTCTGGGAGATACCGGTGCCATGCTGGTGGGCTTAATCCTGGCCATTTTTGCAGTAAGATTTCTGAATTTTGAAAGTGATGCCCTGTATCTGAGCCAGAGTCATTCAGCTCCGGCCATACTACTCTGTGTTCTTATTGTTCCCATTTTTGATACAGCCAGGGTTTTTTTTCTTCGTATTCTCAGAGGCAAGTCACCATTCGAAGCTGACCGGACCCATATCCATCACCGTCTGCTAGACTTAAGTGGTTCGCATTTGAAAGCAACAACTATTATTTTATTGGTTAATATGGTATTTATTGCCTTAGCCCTCATTTTCAGGAATATAAATACAGAAGTACTCATCCTGTCAGCCCTGGCACTGGCTGCTATTTTCTCCTATATCCCGATTTATCTGAAGAAGAGGAAATCAGTCTAGCGTTAACAAGTAATCTTTTCGAACTCTTTATTATTAAGTACTTTTAAATAGTTAGTTTTGGCTTTTATAATATGTGTAGATCAATATATTGTGACTCACCTTAGTAAAATTATCTAGATGAATATTATTTCTACGCTCAAGTAAATCATACACATTGATAATGAAGGACCAGGAT
>CAYWGP010000143.1:0-12387 GCA_964458155.1 uncultured Bacteroides sp. | reverse complement strand
GTGGATGACAATCGCAATGTGCTTACTGCACTTGATCTTCTCCTGTCCAGGGAGTTTACGGAGGTGAAGTGTATCAACAAGCCGGGGCAGATTCTCTCCGAGTTACAGGCCGGATCCTACAGTGCCGTATTGCTGGATATGAATTATACAGCAGGACAGAATACGGGAAATGAAGGGCTCTTCTGGCTGAGGGAGCTGATGAAGTTGGATCCGGACCTATCTGTTGTAATGATTACCGCCTTCGGGGATATTGAGCTGGCGGTGACTGCCCTGAAGGAAGGAGCTGTGGATTTTGTCCTGAAACCCTGGGATAATCAGAAGCTGCTGGCTACCATGCGTACTGCGGTCAGCTTAAACGATTCGCGACGAAAGGTCAAATCGCTTCAGAAGGATAAAGCGTTGCTGACGGCTGAACTAAAAGGGAAAGCTGCGCGCTTGATTGGAAGGTCAGCTGCCATGCGGAAGGTGATGGGAATGGTCGAAAAAATTGCTGCCACTCCCGCCAATGTATTAATCACCGGGGAAAACGGTACGGGAAAAGAGTTGATCGCCAGGGAAATTCATGAGCGTTCGGACCGGTCGGCTGAGATAATGGTCAGCGTTGACCTGGGAGCGGTACCGGATACTCTATTTGAAAGTGAGTTGTTCGGTCATGTCAAAGGGGCTTTCACAGATGCACAAAGTGATCGCTGCGGTAAGATAGAAACGGCACACAGGGGCACCCTTTTCTTTGATGAGATCGGAAACCTGTCATTACCTCTTCAATCCAAACTGCTCGGTGTTCTTCAGAACAGAACCATTACCCGGCTGGGAAGTACAGCAGTGATACCGGTGGATATCCGCCTGATATGTGCCACCAACATGAACCTGGAAGCTATGGTAAAGGAAGGAAGTTTCAGAATGGACCTGCTCTACCGGATAAATACCATCGGGGTGGAGCTGCCCCCCCTGCGCGAAAGGGGAGATGATATACTGCTTCTGGCAGCCTGGTTCCTTCATGAGTTTTCGATGCGCTATAACAAACCCGGACTAAAAATGGATGGAACAGCTAAAGCTGCTTTGAAAAAGTGGTCCTGGCCCGGAAATGTAAGGGAACTCCGGCACAGTATGGAAAGGGCAGTTATACTGGCAGACAATAAGGCGATTGGCAGTGAAAGTTTTCAGTTTACTACAGCTGCATCCACTACAACAGCCTCCTTCGATGGCAGTCTGGATGAAGTAGAAGCAAGGCTCATCGAATATGCCCTTAGAAAAAACAGCGGAAACATGAGTGCAGTGGCCCTGCAGCTGGGAATCTCCCGCCAGACCCTATACAATAAGATGAAGAAATATGGGCTTTAAGAATTATTATATCACACTGATTGTTCTGATGGTCCTGGTGGTGATCAGTGCCACCCTGTTGGGTTGGGCCCTGTCTTCCGAAAGGATACACCTGGCCATCCTCCTGGCTATTGGCATTATTTTGGGTGCAGTCTTCCTCTTTCTCAAGCTCACCAGGTACAACAGGGAGGTTCTCTTTTTTTTCAGGGCACTTGAAAACGATGACACCTCCATAAAATACGCATCAGCTCACCGCAGCAGGGTTATAGATGAGTTGCACCAGCATCTGAACCGGGTAAATGAGAATTTTCAGGACCTGAAATTGGAGAATGAGCTAAGAGAACAATATTTCAGCAAGATACTGGAGTATTTATCAAGCGGTCTTATTCTAATTTCTAAGACCGGTCATGTAAACCAGATCAATGAAGAAGCCCTGAGGCTCCTGAATCTGTCCCAGCTTACCCATATAAAAGCACTCTCTCAACTGCATCCAGGATTGTATTCCGGAATCCGGGAAATGAGGTCGCTGGATCGCACAGAACTGACCCTGAAGGACCAGGAGACAGGATTAAATAGGGTCCTTGGCATACAGCTGGCAGAGATCAACCTGAAAGGGGAAACGGTGAGGCTTGTGACCCTGCACGATCTGTCGGCAGGTATGGAACGTAAGGAGATCGATGACTGGATCAGGCTGATCCGTGTCATGAGTCACGAAATAATGAACTCCCTTGCACCCATCACCTCCATATCCACAACACTGAGCGAAGTGTGGGCCGAACATGAGTCTGGCGGCACAGGGGAAGGTGTTTCTGAAGCTATCGTTCAGCAGACCCTGAAAGGCTTGAATGCAATTGCCGAACAGAGTGAAGGACTAACCACTTTCTTTGAATCCTACCGGGTCTTATCAAGAATTCCTGATCCGGTAAAAAAGGAATTTGCCATTTGCGGCCTTTTTGAAAGACTGGAAACCCTGGTGAGTCATTATATGGACAAAGGGAGTCTTAGCGTATCTTTTGAATGCAGGGATCCCGGGCTGAAGATCATTGCTGACGAGCAAATGATCAGTCAGGTCTTGTTGAATCTGATAAAGAATGCAATGCAGGCAACGGAAAAAGTTGAAAAGGCAAAAATAATTGTGTCTGTGGATCTAAAGGAAAATCGGATAGTTCTGGAGATTACCGACAATGGTGAAGGCATTCCTCCGGAAATATCCGATCAGATTTACATGCCCTTCTTTACAACCCGCAGGAAGGGGACAGGTGTGGGTCTCAGTTACAGTCGCCAGGTAATGGCCATGAATGGTGGCCGGATTGAGTTTGACTCTCTACCTGGCCGAACCCGGTTCAGACTGGTGTTTTAATTTAGAATGCGATCCCAATTGCTAGCCCGAGCCTGATGCCAAATCCATCTGCACCACTAATGTCAACTTCATTGTCCGGGTCATCCAGGGTCCTGAAGTTGTAAACGGGCCCTACCCATGCATCGATAATAACGATGTCTTTTAACATCCACTGTTTACCCAGGTTGACTGCAAGGCCAAGGGATGTGAGCCTGGCCGTGGCATTGGTTATTTCATCTTCTGCGATCTGGCTCATATAGCGAAAATTGGGAGCCAGGTAGGTGCCGACGGGAGCCGGGGTATCAGATAAATATAACCTGAACTCGGGGGTTATTCCCCAGCCGCTTAAACTGGCGTCCACATCATTCGGACTGTATCCGGTGTAGAAAAAGCCCAGTTGAGCACTGAGACTTTCAGTAAAGGCCCTTTCATATTTGAGTACTCCTGTCCTGAGAAAGACGCTGAACAGGTCGGTCTTGACAACATTCATTTTCTGCGCATGCAATCCAGCAGAAAGAATGAACATGCTTAAGCTCAGAATTACAATTTTTTTCATGGTCAAGGTTTTTGATGAATAATTCAATATAGCTTTGTACGAAAACTGTGCCATTATTGTTCCGGAATGCCTTTGATGCTAATCTGGAAATTGTCGATAAAAACTGGTGAATCATCGATTTTCCAGATATATACTTTCAGCCGGGACCCTGGTCTCAGATCTTTCAGGTGTATCAGGACATCAAATGTAAGTGGCCACCAGTTGGAGTAGGCTTTCAAATACCTGTTCACCTCCAGGGCTTTCCAGATATATGTACTCTCCCTGTTTTCAAGGGAGACAACAAGCTTTGCATCTGTCTTTTCTTCTGCATAACAGAAGAATTCACATCGAATCAAAAGATCTTGTCTGCCCTTTGTTAGAAGAGAGTCCATTGGATACTCAAAGCCTGAAGAATACCTGGAGACCTGGTTTGATCTGGCTCCGTCATATTTGATATGACTGGTAATATCCTGATCACTCCAGCTCCAGAACGGGATCTGATTCTCAAAATCATTAAGTGTTGAAAGTACAGTGGTCCCGGATAAATCGGGGAGATAAACCTCTTTTAGCTTATAGATGGAAAGACCCAATTCCCTGTTCTCAAAAATCAGCTCATTTGATGGCGGGATATTCCTTGCATAGAATGGCAGGTCGTGTTGTTCCATACCCGACAGATACCTGGTGTGCCAGTTGAGCAGAAGCAATTTATCTCCTTCAATGGCAGTTTCGGCCTCAAATTCTTTAAAGCTCAGAAATCTCCGGCCCTGATCTTTGTGGAAACCGGTGTAATAGCTTAACAGCCGTTTTTGTATTTCATCGGTAATAATAATGCAATCGCTGT
The DNA here is from genome assembly GCA_964458155.1 of uncultured Bacteroides sp. Taxonomy (GTDB): domain Bacteria; phylum Bacteroidota; class Bacteroidia; order Bacteroidales. The sequence continues at coordinate 8,352 of CAYWGP010000143.1, read as the reverse complement.
TATTCTCCAGCACCTGCTCCTTTACAATCTCACGCCGGGCCCGATACTGTACCTTCTGAGCATACCTGACCATGTCAAGTGGAATCAGGAGGAGGATGGCAGAAAACAGGCTTATAAACAGATACTGAAACGCAATGCCTTTTCTAAGGAAGAGGTATATGGCAAAAAGGGCAAGCAAGGGCAGGTAGAGCTTCCAAAAAGCCTGACCCTGCAAGAAGAAAGAGATAAGCGTTATGCAAAACAGCCAGAGAATAATCTGGAGGCCATACTGTCTGGATTTAAGAAAGCCGGCTATGATCCTTGAAGCAGGTATGGATGCCACCGGAATAAGGAACAGGTAGTGTCTCGGATCCAGGCACATGGGGGAATAGGAGCTGAGAGAAATGCTCATGAAACTGGAGGATAGGAACAGGATAATGGCTGAAACCAGGAAAAAAGAAAAGGAATCATTCATTCTGAAAAAGCCTAATCCATTTCTCTGGAACAGAGCCGCAAAAACAAAGATAAACCCGGTGGCCAGGGATTGGTATATGGACAGTTCGAAGAAGCCCGCAAAGACTCTTTTCAGCAATATCCTGAGGGATTGCTGATCGTAGCTGCAAAGGTTCAGGTAACTGTTATTGGAAATTGCGTCGAAGCGCTCCATTACATTCCCGGTGAATATCCAGATGGTGAACAGGTAGATTGCCAGCATGGCAAGTCCGCTGATTAGGCTGTAGACCCAGAATTTCACATCCCGTTTCTGAATGATGTCTGTACTGAGGAGAAAGAGTAGCAGGGGGAGTATTAATACAATGGTCCCCTTGGACATAAAACCAAAGAACAATGCAAAAGAAAAAAGGATAGCATAGGGTGCAGTTTTGCTTTTACTGCTCTTGTATTTATATCTGTGAATGACGGCAAGTGCCCAGATAAGCGATAGTGCCACATAAATATCTGGCATCAGTTTATCGGAATAGAACAGGAACCAGTTAGAGAAGGTGGTGAGGGAGAGCCCGATTAGGATGACCTTAGGTCCATGCTCACGGAGGATATTAAAAACAATGATCAGAATACTAATGGTGATTGCCATTGCAGGCAGGGAAGAGGCAAAGTCGGAGATTCCAAAAATCAGATAAGAGAGCGCAGTAAAGATTACCACAGGAAACCTGTAGGCATAGTGGTCCCCATAATCAATATTCCCTTTCAGCAGTGCGCTGGCCAGCTCTGCATAGTGAATGTCATCAAACCCAAAATGACCGGTATATCCAAACAGATGAAAGAGAACTACAATGACGATGTAAATCAGGAGGATGGAATATTCCGATATCCGGTTTTTATTCATACATCTAAATTACAGATATTGCTGAAACAAACTTTATCAAACTTTATAATCCAAAGCTCATGGACATTTGAGAGATTTCAAATACCTTACAGCTTTAAACAATTCATATTTCTATCTGTTTATTACACATAATAGCAATTATACATAAACACATATATTATGAAAACAATACAATTTTTCTTGCTTTTCGCACTTGCCGCATTGATTAGCTCCTGTTCTTCTGTGACAGTTGTTGCCGATATGGATAAATCTGTTGATTTTTCCGCCTATAAGACGTATACCTTCCTGGGCTGGCAGGAAGACAGCGGTAAGATCCTTAATGATTTTGATAAGAAGCGACTGAGGGATGCCTTTGTCAGTGAATTTGAGGCTCGTGGTATGAAAGCAGTACCTGAGAATGGCGATATAGACATCACACTTTTTATTGTAGTGGATCAAAAAACAAGTGTGACTGCCTATACAAACTATTACGGTGGTGGATATGGTGTCTATAGCCGCTACGGGGGTGGATGGGGATACGGATCTTCCTCCACTTCATATTCTGAGAACGATTACCTGGAGGGTACTTTGGTGATGGATATCTTTGATGGTCAGAGCAAGAGCCAGGTATGGCAGGGCATCGCCAAGTCTGCTGTTGATGAAAATCCGGACAAGCGTGATCAAAGCATTCCTGCCAAGGTCAGCGCTTTGATGAAGAAGTACCCGGTCCAGCCGAAAGAGTAGTCTGTTTTTTTAGGCCTGGAGTAGCTGGATGAAAGATCGAAGCCCTGCAACAAAAAGATTGATTCTGGCAGCAGCCGTTATCACCTCTTTCATCAATCCCTTCCTGGGGGCGGCCATCAATATTGCGCTGCCGGCCATCAGTGAGGATTTCTCCCTGGGTGCAGTTGGGATGAGCTGGGTTTCCATGGCTTTTCTGCTTTCTTCTGCCATCTTCCTGGTGCCCCTGGGTAAGCTGGCCGATATCAGAGGCAGGAAACAAATATTCTTTCTTGGTAATATTATCATAGCGCTTAGCTCCATCCTTTGTGCATTATCACCCTCGGGAGCTGTGCTTATTTCTTTACGTGCCATCCAGGGGATAGGCAGTGCCATGGTGTTTGGGACCGGGATTGCCATCATTACATCCGTATACCCACCTGGAGAACGCGGTAAAGCCATTGGCATAACAGTTACATCGGTCTATATTGGTCTTTCCCTGGCCCCTTTCCTGGGGGGGATCCTTACAGAATATTTTGGATGGAGAAGCATCTTCTACGCTACCATTCCGTTCGAAGTGCTGGTCATATGGATTATATGGAGATATATTAAAGAGGAATGGGCAGATGCAAGAGGAGAGAAGTTCGATTGGCCCGGGTCTGTCATCTACCTCTTCTCCATGTCGGCTTTTATGTTTGGTTTCTCAAAGCTGCCCGGGATATCCGCCATTATTCTTACTGCTACCGGACTACTGGGATTGATTGGCTTTGTCATCCTGGAGAAAAGGCTTAAATTCCCGGTCTTCGATATCCGCCTTTTTGCATCAAACCGTCTTTTTGCCTTCTCAAATCTGGCAGCACTGATCAACTATGCAACCACCTTTGCCATCACCTTTCTATTGAGCTTATATCTTCAGTATATACTGGGCCTTTCTCCAAGGGATGCGGGAATGATCCTGGTTACCCAGCCGGTATTGATGGCCATCGTTGCTTCCATATCCGGCAAGCTATCGGACAGGCATGATCCCAGGATCCTTGCTTCTGCCGGCATGGGGATTATCACCGGGGGGCTCATTATGCTTAGCTTTCTTAGAGAGGATTCCGGCATAAGCTACCTGGTGGTGATCCTGGCCATTGTTGGTTTTGGCTTCGGCATGTTTTCTTCACCCAACACCAATGCCATCATGGGTTCGGTGGATAAGAAGTATCTGGGAATCGCGTCCGCCACCGTAGGAACCATGAGGCTCACGGGCCAGATGATGAGCATGGGCATCGCCACACTGATCCTGCAGGTGTTTATCGGGAACAACCCTATCTCGATCCAAAACTCAGCTGAGTTTCTGACCAGTATGAGAACAACTTTTATTGTCTTTGTATTTCTCTGCATTGTGGGACTCTTCTCTTCCCTGGCCAGGGGGAAACCCAAAAACAGTTGAACTATAATTGCATTTTTTTTTTAGCTTTACTAGTTGATGCAAAGCATATGATTGGTAAACTTTTCACCCCGGGTTTCAGTAAGGCGAATAGCAGGACCGCCCTTTGTATTTTCCTCATTTTGTCTTTAGCATATTTTCCTTTAAGATCTCAGGATTCCGTGAAGTACCAGTATGAAAGATTTTCTGTTTTTCTGGGAGGATTCCTGGCCGGAGTAAACAGTGATATAAGTCTTGGTGGTCAGTCGGGCCTGGGATTGAATTTAAACCTTGAAGAGGGCCTGGGATTTAGCACCTCAAATATCGTTATCAGAGGCGGAGCAGAGTTTAATTTTGGCCACAGAGAGCGTAGTTATGTTAGAATGGGTTACTTTGGTATGTTCCGGAAGTCAAATAAAACCCTTGAAACATCGCTTGAAATTGGTGATAGCATTTATCCTACTGGCACAGCATTAGAAAGCCAATACAATATGCAGATTATCAGGGCAATGTATGATTATGCCTTTTTTAAGGATGAACGGATCACGCTTAGGGCGTCTGCGGGACTATATGTGCTACCATTGGATTTTTCTGTCAGAATAGATGATGAAATTGACGAATCTGCTACAGTTATTGCCCCACTACCTGTGCTCGGTTTCCGACTTACATTTTTTATAATTCCCAAATTGATTATTAAACAGGACATAGAGATTCTGTATTTAGAAACCCCATCAATAAAGGGATTCATCAGCGATCTGAATATATGGCTTGAATATAATCCGTTCAAGCACTTCGGCTTTGGTTTGGGATTCAACAGCTTTCACTTCAACTTCACTGACTATGAAAGCTTTGGCAAAAGAGATTTCGAGGGTTCTGTTAGTACTTCTTATGCAGGTTTGATGTTTTACGGGAAGTACTATTTCTAGATTTTGCAGATACTTGTTTAGCTTCGCTTTTATCCTGAATCCATTGATTGCCTGTGCCACCTTCAGACATGTACAAAACGATCCGGATTTTTGAAGAGAGGATTGATATAGGGGATTTATTTTCTTTCGGTGTATTCCAGTAGACAGGTACTGTTCAGGGAAAAGGTGGTGAAGGTTAAATATTAAAGCCTACTTTTGTGGAAACCTGGTAAAGCTGATGAGTACTTTTGAAAAACTGAATCTTTCGAAATCCCTGTACAGCGCCATTGCTGATCTGGGTTTTGAATTACCAACACCCATACAGGCGGAAGCAGTCCCCGTTATTCTGTCCGGTCGCGATGTGGTGGGCATTGCACAGACTGGTACGGGTAAAACCTATGCCTACCTCTGGCCCATCCTTCGGGACCTGAAGTATTCCGACCAGGTGAATCCAAGGGTGCTGATCATGGTACCAACACGTGAACTTGTTGTCCAGGTTGTGGAACAGGTGGAAAATCTCACCAAATATTCGAATACAAGGGTACTGGGAGTGTACGGGGGAACCAACATCAATACCCAGAAGGCAGCCGTGGTTGAAGGTACAGATATCCTGGTTGCCACACCCGGACGCCTCTATGATCTGATACAGCACGATGCTCTTCGTTTGAATGCCGTGAAGAAACTGGTCATCGACGAAGTGGATGTGATGCTGGATCTGGGTTTCCGCTTTCAGCTGGAAAGAATCTTCAATATACTTCCCGAGAGGAGACAAAATATCATGTTTTCGGCAACCATGACCGTGGAAGTTGATTCCATGATCGATGAGTACTTCAAGGCACCCGCAAGGATCTCCATTGCCCTGAGCGGCACCCCCCTTGATAACATCGCCCAGCAATGCTATCATGTAAAAAACTTTTATACCAAGGCGAATTTGCTGGCCTATCTGCTGTCCGACAAAGATGAGTTTACGAAAGTACTGGTATTTGTATCCAGCAAGAGGGGAGCTGACCTCTTATTTGAGGCCCTGGAAGAGTTGTATGGATCAGAGTTGTGCGTGATTCATTCCAATAAGTCGCAGAACTACCGCTTGCGTTCCATCGAGAAATTTGAACAGGGCGAAAACCGTATCCTGATTAGCACCGATGTGATGGCCCGGGGCCTGGACCTGGAAAAGTTATCTCATGTGATTAATTTTGACACTCCTGCTTATCCTGAAAATTATATGCATCGCATTGGCCGCACGGGAAGGGCCGAAGAGAAGGGAAAGGCGATCCTGTTCTACACCTGGAAGGAGGAAAGTGCCAGGAAGGCCATTGAGAAGCTGATGGATTATAGCATACCTGTGGTCCAGTTCCCTGAGGAAGTTGAAATATCTAATGAGCTTACGGCAGATGAGCAACCAAAAAAAGAAGAGGTCAGACTAAAGTCCACAAAGGCAACAGAGATCGCAGGAGCCGCCTTCCACGAAAAGAAATTGAAGAATACAAAAACCAACCAGGGAGGATCTTACCTTAGGAAAATGAAGAAGTATAAGAAACCCAAGACCAGAGGGGATAAGAATTTCAACAAAAGGAGTAAAAGACGATAGTCTTTGCCGCCTAAAGGACGCATTTGACACCTCCGCGGTCCATCTCGACCACACATTTATTGCAGCGGTTGCATTCCGTTTTTTCAATCTGATTTTCCCTTAGCTTAATAAGAAAATCGGGATCATGAATCAGGGCACGGGCAATAGCAATAAAGTCAAAACCAGCATCCAGAATTTCTTCTATTCCGCTTTTGGAATCCACACCTCCAAGGTATACCAGTGGCATGTTAACCGCTTTGCGAATTTCACTGGCCTGATCCAGAAAGAAGTTTGGTGTAAACTTATACGTTTTAATAATGAGGGGTCCAAAAATCGCCATGGTAATCTTTTCGGCAAGAGATGATCCGTTTCGTATCATTCCAACCAGGGGTACTTTCCCTCGCATCAGATAAAAGGGACTTTTACTGGTGAATCCACCACTTAGAACAAGCGCGGTGCACCCGGTCTTTTCCAGTTCCCGGGAAACATATTTGCAGTCCTCAAGTGAAAATCCACCCCTGATGCCATCGCTTAAATTCAATTTCACCAGGATCGGAAAATCCTTCCCGGCGGCAGCTCTGACAGCTTTTAATACTTCAAGCGGAAAGCGAGCCCTGTTTTCAATGCTTCCGCCATATTCATCTTTTCGCTTATTGGTCCGCGGGCTCAGGAACTGGCTCAACAGATATCCATGTCCCATATGAATCTCCACAGCATCAATTCCGGCCTCTTTCGTACGCCTGGCAGCTTCCGCAAAATCACCGGCCACAGCCTCCATATCAGCCATGGTCATTGCCCTGGAAAAAATGATGCCAGACAAAGATCCATATTCATTAAAAACTTTGCTGGGGGCCAGCGGGTAAAGGATGTCCTTATTCTTCGAAAAATAACCGCAATGGGTGAGTTGAAGAGAAACTTTCCCACCTGCCGAATGAACCTCCGAGGCCAGGACTTTTAATGCCTTCAAACTTCGGTCATTAATATACATTTGATCATTGAAGGTCCGCCCGTCTGCAGATACAGCTCCGTATGATACAGTGGTCAGAGCAACATCTCCTTTCGCCATGGCCACATGATGATCGATTAATTGTTGATTTGGAATTCCCTGATCGGCCATTCCTTCATAAGCGGCCGATCTGATAAAAACATTCTTGAGTTTCAGGGTCGAATGGCCAAGCTTTTTTTCCAAAAATGCACTCTCAAAAGTACTCATGCCTTAGAGATCAAGTTAAGTAATTTACGATCCAGTTTATGGCCGTGCCAGTCCTCGTAGTCCACATCAGTGCGTCCGGAATCTAAAATACCAAAATCTCCCCGGAAGTTCCAAAGGGCAAAACCAATGCCGTTGGAACTTAAGATGTCCACCACATCTCCAAACCAGGCAAGGAAGATATCATGGGGCGTTTTATTATAGGAGCCGCATTCACCGCAATGAACTCCCGTACCTGACTTCACTAGCTGAATCCAGGGCTCGTAGAATTCTTCCAGCATATCCCTGCTTAAATACTGATCGCCCACCTGTCCGGGATATTTCAGGGGAGGCAAATTATCAATATCCTTCATGGCCCAGGGGGCCTTATAATGTGAGATGATCCCGGGATGATACCCGCGGCAACTTTGTCCGATGGGCAGGTGGGCAATCTCCGGAATGACTCTGGTTCCTACCTGGTTCCCGTCTGCAATCACCAGGTGATCGGGATTCACTTCCCAGATGGTCTCTGCCGCCTGTATGACCACATTTGCGTAGGTTTCACCGGGAATAAGTGTTTTGCTGGAATGCTGATTATTCATGTCCTCGATCATGGCCGGTTCATTTAAGAGGTCGAAGCTGATCCTGTTGCGGGAGATGTTCTTATACCGGCTTGCCCACATTTGCCAGTGCCAGTAAAAGGCTTCCCGGGCTTCTCTATCCTTCCAGAGATTATAGGGCTCGCGAAATCCAGCATTAATGCAATAACCGGGAGCGCGATGAAGGTTCAGGCTCACATGAAGATTGTATTTATTGGCCATGTACACAAGCTGGTCCACCCGTTCAAGGGCCTCTTCATCGATGCTATAAACTTCCTCAGGGGTGATGTCTTTGCTGCGGTCAAAGTCCAGGTAGGAGGGATAGGCCATGGGGATTCTGACAAAATCAAAGCCCCAGTCCGACATCCATTTAAAATCCTCTTCGGTGGTTCCCCTGCCAGATCTTCCCGGATTCGGTGAGAAATAGTCCAGTAGATTAAATCCCTTCCATTTGGGCAATGGGTTTGGAGAAGAAATTCCCGGATGTGCAAGTGCAAGTGCAGAATTACCTGCAAAACCTACAGCTCCGGTGAATACGGCTGTCTTTTTCAAAAAATCGCGTCGATTGGATAGATTAGTTTCTTTCATTCCTTAAAGATCGGAATTTCCAGCAGGCTACCTTGTTTTCACCAACTTACTTATGCCCCGAACCTGTCCT
>CAYWGP010000142.1:0-6960 GCA_964458155.1 uncultured Bacteroides sp. | reverse complement strand
CATCCAGTTCCGGTCGCCCAGCTGCAAGCCATCCGTGGCACCAAAGAAGGCATGAGAATTATTATATCCGAAATCGTAATAGACATCCAGATGATAGAGATCATTTCCACCACCGGGAATATCAGGTACTACCCAGTCCGGAGCTTCACCACCGGCATAAGCCGGATCGTATGTGTAGATCACAATGGAGTCATTGAATGGTGGCCCATCAGTGAATTCGATATTCCAGTTGTCATTGTCATCCGGGCCCACCAGAGCTGCCAATGTTGGGTTGAAAATCGGTGTCACCGTGGTGGTATCGTTCAGAAAAGCCACAATCATTGCAGTATCCACATAAGCTGTGTTATTGGTAAACTCCACATATGGGGCCACACCATCTACAGAATCGGCTTCAAAAACATACCAGTTATCATCATCATCCTTGGGCAGGAAGCCTGCATTCATGGCAATGTTATTGGTCATGATCAGCGTGTCAATGGGACCAAATTCAATGCCCCTCTGGGCCACATTGACCATAGTATTATTGTTGAACTTTGCATATTTAGTAATACCCCCATCATCCCGCATCACCGCCATGGTTATATTGAAGAAGGTACAATTCTCGAATATAATGGTATCAATAGCATTCCCACGATCGTCAATACCCCGGCCATTGTTCGGATCACTGGGTACACCGATGTTGCTGATCACACAATTGGTGATGATAAAGTGCATACCCGGATCATCCACCCGGATAAAGGACTGGCCATCCTGGTCGAACCAGCAATCGTCCAGGGTCACATGGATATCATCTGCACTACACCTCAATATACGGGTATTCAATCCACCCAGGTCATCCATGTTGGTTACATGAAGTCCCTTTAACGTTATATCTCCCCTGGGGCGGAATGCCCTGGAGGACTCGCTGTCAACCACTCTTGGCTGAAGGAAGGGCCTGTCACCATCTCCCTCTGCTGCTTCAATAGTAAGAGGATAGCCGCTGTTGGAAATGGAACCTTCAAGTCCATAATAGGCCTCGTCTCCCCTCTGTAGACGATAGATAGTGTTTTCGGGATCGATTCTCTCTCCCAGGTCTGTTGTATCTCCTTTGATGGTATCGGTCAGTGTGCCAATACCAGGAGCAACATCCACGTAACGTATCTGTCCGTTGGCGCTAATAGCCGTAAAGGCAAGCAACAGAAAGATAAAAGTACAAGCATTGTAGATTTTCTTCATAAAACTGATGTTTTGGTTAATAAATAGTTATAGCTATAGTTCACATATTAGAATTTGTAGTTTACACCAATGTCAATAGTAGTTCCATACATAAAACTACTGGTGACAAGGTTCTGGACCGAACCGGCAAGGAAGTACTCCTCCCTCACATTGGTCAGGTTGTTCACATAAAGAAACACCTCGAAATGCTCCTTAATTTTTTGTTTTACCACCAGGTCCCAGCGGGTGGAAGCAGCAACGAAATTGTCCTTTTCAGCAGTGATGCCTACACTGGGGGCAAGGCGTCCCATATCCGGCTCCTCATCCACAAAAAGGCTTTCGCCCTGGTAGAGCATGGAAATCCTCATGCTAAAGCCCCCCCTCTCGTAACCCAGGGAAAGATTTACCAGGTTATCCACCTGTCCGGGCATGTTGCCGCTGCGTACGGTATCTATAACTGTCGAGGTGAAGGGGAATTCATCCATGGTCTCAATGATCGAAACCGGGAAGAGGGTTTCAGATTTCAGGTGGGTATAATTTGCCGATATCACAATCCCGTTAAAAGGTGAAGGCAGGAACCTGAAGTTGGATTGCAGATCAATTTCAAAGCCCAGGATGGTCGATGTTCCCTCCGCATTGACCGGTCTGGTCAGGTTCAGTCCGTAAATGGGATCGTCCGGATCAAAAATCCTGGAAGTCAGCGTATAGTCTATATGCTCCACCTCCTTGTAAAATCCTCCGAAAGTAAAGAGTCCGAATTTGCCAAAGAGCGAAAGTATGGCATCGTAATTCCAGGCACTCATGCTCAGGAGATTGGGCTCCCCGCGTTCAGCATAGCTTTCTCCCCGGTTTACACTTTCCCAGGGTACCAGGCTGTAGAAGTTGGGGCGGCTCAGCGATTTTGTGGCTGCCAGTCTCAGATTGGCCCAATCGGTCAGCCCAACCTTCAGGTGTACATTGGGCAACCAGGAATCATAGACACGGTTCCCCACCGTATCGACCAGTCCGGTTAAATTCTGGATATTCCCATCTTCGTCCACCTTGGGGGAACCATAAATGCTCTTATATGAGTTCTGGGTTCTTTCATACCGGATCCCGGCAATGATGTCGACCCGGTGGAAAAGGGAAATGCTTCCCATTCCGTAAGCTGCGGTAATATTCTCCCCAGCCTCGTAATCGGAGAGATCCTTGGTGGGATCAACTACATAGTAATCGGCATATTCCTTCTGGAAGGCCTGCACTTTATTTTCATCAATAAGGGGTCCGTTTACCAGCTCAGGGCCCGGGCCCATATAATAGGTCTTATCGAAAAAACGGCCAAACTCATCCGCATAGTAATCACCTGTGAAGCTGCTCATCAGGATCCAGTTGTTGGTATAGTCAATATCCCACTCCGGGTTTTCCCTTCCTGCATCAAGGATCTCCTGGCCCACAAAATGTTGTGTCCATATCCGGTTTATATCATTATTCCTGAGTTTATGCCGGTATTTCCCGCCTACCTTAAAATAGCCTTCAGCCTTATTCCCCAGGTAAAAAGGAAGCCTGGCATTCAGCTGGGCGGTGTAATTATTGTCCTTTACATCGTAATCGTCTAAATAAACATCCTTCAGCCAGGTGGCATCCAGGTTATTTTTGGCCGAATTGACGATATCATCATAGGTCTTTTCGGGACTCAGGTTGTAAGCTCCAATCTCACGGAAGCGCATGGTGCTGACAAAGGGTTTTTTATTACTGGAGAGGGAGTAGGATCCCGCCCAGTCCAGCTCCAGCTTTTCGAAGAGAAGGTGCTTGCCATGGAGGCGGCTGGAAAGGATCAGGTTATCGATTTGCCGTTCCCTTAAATCATGCTCCTGGTAGGCTGCATCGACCCGGTAGCGGCGCCGACGACGGATTTCTTCCCGGTTGGTCTGCCCGTAATTAGTGCTAAACACGATCAACCCGCTCTTAAGTTTCAGGTCAATGGTTGCATTGGCATTGTAGCGATAGCGTACTTCCTGCTTGTCGGTCAGGTTAAACTTGCTAACAGTAAAGATGGTATTGCCATCGGCGTCCTTACCCGATTCGGTGGCAAAATCGCCAGTAAATCCTTCAGTGCTTCTGTCGGCCCGCTGCATGCCGCCCCCGACAATGATTCCCAGTTTGTCATTGAAGAAGCGGTTTTCGAAGGAGGCAGCTGCCTTGTACTGTCCAAAACTTTTATCCATCTGGTTGTAGCCGGTCTGAAACCTGGCATTGCCATGAAATCCTCCCGACGCCGTACGGGAAGTAAAATTGATTTGTCCCCCGATGGCATCGGCATCCATATCGGGAAGCAGGGCCTTATAGAATTCGATCCCTGAAAGGGCATCGGTAGAAAACATACTCAGGTCCACCGAACGGTCCTGGTCCGATGTGGAAGGGATCTTCTCCCCGTCGATGGTAATGGAATTAAAACGCGGTGCCATTCCACGCAGGACTACCTTTGTTCCTTCGCCCCCGTCACGTACCAGTGAAACTCCAGGAAGCCTGGCAACGGTTTCCGCAGCATTCTGATCAGGCAACTCCATGATTTTTTCCTTGGAGACAACGTTCACGATGGTACTGGAATTTAACTGCTGAGAAATGGCAGCGGTCTGTCCCCGCATCATTGCCGTAACCACCACTTCTTCCCCCATAATGGACTCAACTAAAAGAGAAGCGTCGATCACCTTGCTTTCGCCTGCCCTGATGCTTATCTCCTGCTCCAATCCGGCATAACCGATATAGCTGAAAACAAGGGTGTATGTGCCAGGTTTAATGTTATTTAACTGGTAATTTCCCTCGTTGTCACTTACGGTACCGGCGGTGGTTCCAATCAATGCTATATTGGCATACATAAGGGGTTCTCCGCTCTGGGCATCTGTTAAATGTCCTTTCACACTACCCCTGCTTTGTGCAACTAGTTCCGAAGGAGTATATAACAGAAAAAGGATCAGCAACGCAAGGGTCAGTATACCTCTGTCTCTTCTACCTGCCATAAACCATGTAATTTACAAAAAAGGTGTAATAAAGGAATCGTTCGTGACAAATATATGATAATTCCCGCCTCATCCAAAAGAAAAGTGTGTACGAACACACTATTTGCAGAATTAAACTTTTTTTTACTTACTTTTGGTATATCAGACATCCATGGCTAACGGAACTCACATCAGAATAAAAGATATCGCCGAGAAGGCCGGATGTTCCATCGGAACTGTGGACCGGGTGATACACAATCGAGGCAGAGTTGCTGATGCGGTCAGGGAAAGGATTCTGCAAATCATCAAAGAGCTGGACTATAAACCCAATGTCAATGCCCGCGTATTGGCCAGCAAAGGTACCCTGACACTTGGCATTCTCTTACCCTCTTACAGAAAAGGGGAGTACTGGGAACTCCCCTGCCTTGGCATTAAAGAGGCCATGGACCGCTATAATGAGCAGGGCTATAATATTGAAGCCCGCTGGTTCGCCTATAGCAATCCGGAGAAATTTTACAGGACAGGAATGAAAATAATCTCTGACGATATTGATGGGATTATTCTGAATCCAGCTACCTATAAGGAGAGTGTCAGGCTCATACGTTCGTTCTTTCAGAACAATAAACCGTTTATCCTTATCGATTCTGATATCCATGGCACCCCTGCCCTGTCCTTTATCGGAAAGGATCCTGTTCAGTCGGGCCTGACGGTTGCAAAGATGGTCCACCAGACAACCAGACATATCCCGGTAAAGAAAAAGATTTGGATCATCAATCTTACTAAATCACCAAATCAGACCTATGCACTCCTGGCCAGGGAACTTGGATTTCTGAATTACTTCTCCGACAAGAACTTACAGGACGGCTACTCTTTCCAAACCATTGACATGGATGACCTTGGAACCCAAAAACTGCTTGACGAAAATATGGCGTCCATGCTGGCTAAAAGCATTCCGCATGCCATCTATGTCACAGGTTCGAGGACTTATAAAATTGCCAATAGCATTAAGAGATTAAAACCCGATCCCAAACCCCTTCTGATTGGTCACGACCTGATCCCTCATAATATTGAGAGAGTCAAAGACGAAACCATTGATTTTCTTATTGAGGAGGAAGCACGCAGGCAGGGGTACCTGGCTGTTGAATCGATGATCAGAAGTCTGACTTATAAAGAGATCATCCCGAAAAAGCAGCTGATGAACCTGATGATCTATACCCGGGAAAACCTTCCTTTATAATCTGGTCATAGCGGACGATGAATCCCGGTCGAGGTAAAGAAAAACATCAGGGTGAGATTTCAGCGCTGAGGCCGGAACATCTGCTGATACACCATTCTCCAGGGTAAGCTTCACAGCCCGAGCCTTCCTTTCACCAGGAACGGTGCATATAATTGCTTTCGATTTCAGGATCTGCTTCACCGACATACTGATGGCATTTTCAGGCACGTCTTCAAAGGTCTGGAACCATCCCTCGTTCAACTGTTGCTGACGACAATCTCTGTCGAGCTGCACCATCAGATAGGGTTCAGTTGTTTCTAAATTGGCAGGCGGATCATTGAAGGCCAGATGAGCATTTTCACCTATCCCGATAAATGCCACATCTATCTGGCGTTGCGCAATTGCTTCGTTTAAACTTTCAATCTCCTTAACCGGGTCCTTTTCCCCGTTTATATAATGAAATGCACTGAGAGGCACCAGGTCCACGAAACGCTCTTTCAGGTACTTTCTGAAAGATGCAGGATGAGTCAGGGGTACTCCTATATACTCATCCAGGTGAAAAGCAGTGACCCTGCTCCAATCTACATCCTCGCTGGTCAATGCACTTAACATTTCGAATTGTGAAGTTCCTGTCGCAACAATTATAGTGGCACTTCCCTTTCTGGCCAGTGCCTGTCTGATCAGGCGGGCGCCCTTAGCAGCAGCTGCTTCGCCCAGCTCATCTTTGGTTTTATGAATAAGAATTTCCATGTCTTGTTTGCCGGCTTTTGCAGAAATAATGACTTATAGAAAATTGATCAGGGGGTAAAAATAGAACAAATCTAGTATCAGGCAAACAAAATGTGTGTGCGTACACATATTTTATTGATAAGCATGGGGAAATCTACATGATATTATTCTCTTCCAGCCACCGCCTGGACCAGCTCAATCCAACTAGGGCTTCTGTTTCAGGATCCATTCCTTGTAATAGGAGTAGAAAAGAAGAAGCAGGCCTGAAAACAAGATGGGAAGATGTATATAAACGAAATTAAGATCTTTCAGTCCCCCCCAGGAGATACTGAGCAGGATGGTTAGAAGAATTACAAGCACAGCACCCAGGCGTTTTTTTCTCCACGAAATTTTAAAAGCTACTGCTATTAACACTTCCCCGAATAAAAGCAGAAATAAAGAATAATCCTCTTTTATGGTAATAAGTTTATCAAGCAACTCACTGATCAGGGTTGATCCGAAAAACAAGATTAAAGCCAGGATTGTTACCCCTCCTACTATCTGGGCAAACCAGAAAATAAATGTTCCAATCCTGTGGTGAGTTGATAATTTCATATTAGCTGGGTTTTCGAAATAGCCCTTAAGTTAGTCCATCCTTTAATCATAATCAAGGGAAGAGAAAGGTTGAGGAATAGATATCAGCTTTTACGGATCATGCTTTTCATCCGGCCTTCCAGGAAATGGTGCGCTGTAAAAAGGGCAAAGGCAAGCCACAATTGAGACTCTTTCTCATATATGGTACCTTCAAGTATTATAGCCTCCAGTTTACCATAGAAATCGTTTGTCCTTCTGGCGAATTGTTCAACT
>CAYWGP010000141.1:0-13466 GCA_964458155.1 uncultured Bacteroides sp. | reverse complement strand
AGTGATGGATTATACATTCTTAAGAAGCTTAGACCGGGGAATTATGAAATCCAAGCTTCAAAGCCTATTTATGAAAAAGCCACAAAGAATGTTACTGTAAATCCAGCGTTTACCACTGAAACCAATATTGCTTTATACGGGATTCCAAGAATTGATATTTCTGATACCTACCTTGATTTTGGACTGGATTCCACAATAAATTCTTTTACTATCTCGAACTCAGGAAAAGGGGAACTTATATATTTTCTCACTACTAACCAGGACTGGATTACTGTGACCCCTTCTGATGGTGAAGCAACGACTGAAACGGATACTTTTAAGGTGACCATTGACAGAACCGGATTATCTGAAAATAAACAGATGGGGGAAATCACTATCGTCTCAATTATTGGTCAGAATACTCAAGCGGATATAGTGGATGTTTTTGCAAATGGGGTGTTTGATACTGAAATGCATTACTATGGTATGGTCACAATCGGCACACAAACCTGGCTGGCTGAAAATTTAAATACAGGCAGTCTGATATATCTCAATGATGGGGCGGTACAAACAAATAATGATATTATCGAGAAATACTGCTATGAGGACCTTGAGAGCAATTGTGATATATATGGAGGATCATATCTATGGGATGAGATGATGGATTGGCATCCTGAAGATAATGGGATAGTTGGCACTACACAGGGTATATGCCCAGCCGGCTGGCATATACCAACAGATAATGAATGGAGAACACTGGAGAGTTATCTTAGTATTAATCCAGGAGGAAAAATGAAGGACACAAGCTCTTTGTGGAGATCACCAAATGTAGGAGCTACAAATGAATCAGGTTTTACAGCTCTGCCAAGGGATAGTCGGGGAGAAGTGGCGACTATTTGGAAATCAGAATTAAGAGAATTTACTACAAATGCTGAGTATATTAGACTATATAATAACAGCGCTGACATCGACCATGCTGGAGCTTCCAGGAGTACTATGAGAGCTGCTGTCCGTTGCATCAAGGACCTGTAATTAATTAGAAAGAACTTCCTACCAGAATTCAAGCCACCGGTCACTCCAATGCTTTGCATTGTTGTGAGCTCGGCAACTGCGTTGCCTCGGTTCACTCTGGGGGTTTGAATTATAGGGAAGTTGTCAATATTAAAACATGCAGGTCAGTATTTTGTTGACATTTAACGACTTGGCAGATTCTAAACCTCTTTCAGTTTCCATTTCCCCCTGCGGAACACGGCCAGTGCGATCAGGGTCAGGGCTGTATCTGCGATTAAAATAGCATAACACACCCCGTGAATATCCAGGTGCATAACCTTGGCAAAAAGGAAGGCAAGGGGTATCTCCAGTAACCAGAAGGCTATGAAATTGATCCAGATTGGCGTGGTTGTATCTCCGGCGCCGTTTATGGCATTGACCATTACCTGTCCAAGGGCATAGACGAAAAAGCCAAAACTAACCACCCGCAGGCAGGTGACCCCGCTTTGCATGACCACCGGTTCGTTCACCGGATTGATAAAAAATCCGATAAAGGCATCCGGGATGGCTATGAAAATGATCGATACAAGCCCCAGGAAGATCATATTGGCAATTCCCACCACCCAGGCGGAGCGTTCTGCCCTGTCGGGCTTTTTGGCCCCCAGGTTCTGTCCCACCAGGGTGGCAGCAGCATTGGATAAACCCCATGCAGGCAGGAGAGCAAAGAGCAGGATGCGTATGGCAATGGTATAGCCTGCCACCACCTCTTCACCCAGACTGGTAACCACCCATACCAGGACGATCCAGGAGGAAGTGGCAATAATATACTGGCCGATGGCTCCAAGAGAGAGTTTCACCAGTTGAACCATTTCCTTGACTCTTATAACGATCTGATTTGCCCTGACCTTTACACGGTGACTCCCCTTACCAAGCAGGTAGAGTTGGTATAGCACTGCCATGCCCCTGCCAATATTGGTAGCCACAGCGGCACCTTTAATACCCAGTTCCGGGAAGGGCCCGATCCCGAAAATAAGCAGGGGATCCAGGATGATATTCAGGATATTGGCAAACCACAGAACCCGCATGGAAATCGCTGCATCCCCGCTGCTGCGGAAGACGGCGTTAATGATAAACAGAAGCATGATCACCATGTTCCCACCCAGCATAATGGCCGGGTACATATATCCCATCTGGACCGTCTCTTCCGAGGCGCCCATCAAACGGAGCAGGTCCTTGGCGAAAAAGATGCCGACAGCAGAGAAAGCCAGGGATACCACAATCCCGGTAATAATTGCCTGAACAGCGGCCACAGCGGCCTCTTCAGGGCGCTTCTCTCCAATCCTCCTTGCGACCAGCGCCGTGGTTCCCACGCTGAGTCCGATCCCGATGGCATAGATGATGGTCATCAGCGATTCGGTGATCCCAACCGTTGCAACAGCCTCAGCCCCCAGGCGGGAGACAAAAAAGATATCCACCAGGGCAAATACCGACTCCATGATCATTTCCAGTACCATGGGAATGCTGAGTAGCAGAATAGCCTTGCTCAGGGGTATCTTGGTGAAATCGCGTTCCGAACCGGCCAGGGATTCACGCAGATCGCGAAAAAATTCACGAAAAAAAGCTTTTGAAAAAAGTGTTTTGAAGATTATTTGTAACATGAATTGAGAATTACTGATTGGAAAAAGAGATAGCTGTGACGGGCCCGCCCTAGGAGAAGAGCGGGTATGGGGTCACGGTAATATTTCCAATAATCCTCATGTCAGCCTCAGAATTAGCTATAAAAGTAGGGGATTCAAGTAATTAATCAAA
Organism: uncultured Bacteroides sp.; assembly: GCA_964458155.1. Classification (GTDB taxonomy): domain Bacteria; phylum Bacteroidota; class Bacteroidia; order Bacteroidales. The sequence continues at coordinate 10,688 of CAYWGP010000141.1, read as the reverse complement.
ATCTAATACCAAATTTAATACCCTCCATCCCTGTATTTTTCCGGATGACAGCTGCGGATTGCCTCTACAACATTCTTCCTTCCCTTTCCAAACAGCTTCTACCTTGCTTTTTGACTTTCATCCACAGGGAGAAAGCAACATGGCCTCTTCTTCGCTGAGTTGCCCCTTGTTATCAGCGGCCTTCTTCTTTGCAGTCTTTACTATTTCTCTCCCAAAGACGCGGTATCTCTTGTATACTTCTCCGCCCATATATTCCATCTCTGCCCTGACCTTGGCATTGGTCTCCATCTCAAGATGGCTGTCAATATATTCCATTTTTTGTTTCCTGGCAGAGTCAAGCATGGCCGATCCCATGATGGTATCCAGACCCCTGTTCTGATAGTCGGGATGCACAGCACCTATTAGAAGGTTCAACTGCCTGGTGCGGCGTCCGGCATAGAGAATATGTAAAATACCAAAAGGAATCAGGTATCCCCTGGATCTTTTAATGCCTTTGCTGATATCGGGCATACCAATAACGAATGCCACAGTCTCGCCTTTTTCATTTACCACTACCTTGATCAGCCGGGGATCCATTATCAAGAGGTAGCGATTGGCAAAATCATCCATCTCCTCCAGGGTGAATGGCATGAATCCGTAGATTTCAGTAAAGGTGTCGTTTACAAGGGTAAAGATGGGCCTGATCAAAGGTTTCAGATCTTTTCGCCTGGTAAACTCCAGCAGCTTAATACCGGGATTGTTCCGATAGGCCCTTTCTGCCACTTTCAAATAAAGCTCCGGGGTTCTCTCAGGAATCTTAATCTTATACACCACCAGGTCAATATCCTTTACAAAGCCAAGGGCCACCAGATGATCGACCATATATTCGTAATTGCAATGGGTGGCGATGGATATGGGTTCGTTGAATCCTTCTATGAGGAAACCCTGGGGATCCTTATCAGAAAACGCCAGCGGGCCCACAAGTTTCTTCATTCCCTTGATCCTGGCCCACTCCTCAACTTGGTCCAGCAACTTACAGATCACCTCCCTGTCATCCCAGGTCTCCAGGAAATTAAAACGGGCATATTTCTCTTTATGAATATCGTTGTACTTGTAATTGATGATACCCATAACCCTTCCAACAAGCTTTTTACCTTTGAATGCCAGAAGCAAAATCACGTCACTGTATTCATAGGACTTGTTCTTCTTGTCATTGAAGAACTCCCAGTCATCCGAATAAAGGGGAGGGATCCAGTTGGGGTGATTCTTGTGAATCTGCGCAGGCAGATAAATGAACTTCCGCAGCTCGCTTTTGGAGCATACCGGCCTGATAACAATCTCCATCAAGGCTTTATTAGGGTTTGTCTGGCTGACAAAATAGGGATTTTTGCTGGTTTTCAATACCTGGCGGCAAGTTTAGCAAGGTTCTCTCCGCTTAGTCTGTTTACGATCCATTCATTCATAAGCCTGGCCCCGAGCGACTTATAAAATTCGATGGATGGTTCATTCCAGTCCAGAACAGCCCATTCAAGCCTTCCGCACTTACGTTCCAGAGCAAGGTGGGCCAGACTGGAGAGCAATCGTCTGCCATAACCTAAGCCGCGGTGACTTTCCAGTACAAACAGGTCCTCCAGGTAAATGCCCGGCTTTCCAAGAAAAGTTGAGAAATTATGAAAATAAAGAGCGAAGCCCACCGGCTTCTCCTCTTCGTATCCGATGAGTACTTCGGCATGCTTTTGATCTCCAAACAGGTATAATTCCAAATCGGCTTCAGTAGCTTCCACTTCATGCGACAGCTTTTCATATTCGGCCAGTTTCTCAATAAAATAGAGTATCACCGGGACATCTGCTTTCTCTGCTTTACGGATTGTAAATATTCCTTTACCTCCTGTTTGACTCATTACTCGGCTATGAATTATCGTAAGTGGGAATATAGATGGGACTTTTGACAAAATGCTCACTGACCTCCTCGGGTATATGAATAAAACGCACCCTGATGTCGGCATGATAAGTACCCATGATTTTATTCACCAGGCCCAGTTTCCTGCGATCCCTGAAGATACCATACAGGTCGGACTTCTGGTCCATCATCAACATAGCAATATAGTTGCCTGTGCGCTCAAGCACCCCCTCCATCAGTTCATAGAGCACCTTCTCATATCCTGGCTCACAATAGATGCCATCCATAGCCAGGAAGCTGATCTTATCCCCGGAGATTCTTTTCCTGACCCAGGGAATCCTGGTAAGAATCTTCATTGCCCTGTTGGCCACTTTATTTCCAAAATCAAGGATTTCCCATTGTACGGGATAGATTTGTACACCTGCCACCATCCTTCCCTCCTCCTTTATTAAATAATAGTCGTTATTCTTAAAGATGGAATCGGAAAAAAACAGTGTATAGTCTTTATAGTACTCCCTGATTTGCGTCAGAATGCTTTCCTTCTCATGATCCTCCACCTGATGGATCCTGTCCGATCTCCCGGGTTGCAATCTGCTGAAACTGAATCCAGCCAATGTCCCGATGGTCTCAAGGCCCATCTGGGAACTGAAATTCATGGAACGAAGATTTGTCTGATCGATAATAGCAAATATTATGGCTGCCTGATCGGAACTGGTTTCCCCTTCCCTTAACTGAGAAGGATCGGCAAAGATGGGTTGAATAAAGCGGCCCAGCACTGTTGTGCGCTTATTCTCATCCTTCAGATCTGCTTTAGTAAGCTTCTTTTTAGGGTTCGCTTTAATGGGTGCTTTGATGGAAAAGTAACGGATCAACCAGCTCTCGTGGGCCAGACCGGCTGTCACAGAGTGCTTTCCGCAAAACCCAACCGATCCAAGCAATTTTCCGGATTTCCGGAGATACATAAAGTAGTCCTCCCTGCCAGACTTCATCCGGTCTTCCAGGTCGGTGTGATGGTATTGCAATCCCCCGGGTTGCCCCATAACAGTCTGATGCATATGTTCCAGCAATTCTTCACTGGGACTCGTCTCCACTTCTATGCTCAGATCATGGTAGCTTAGTAAAGTGCGACTGTTCTTCATTCGGCAAAGATAGGAAGAGTGAAGAAAAATAGAAATCAGGGATTTAATGCCCAAAATAAGCTAAAAAATCAATCGCCCCGCTTGGTTTCTATAATTATAACTCCGTTGCTACCCCTGGTTCCGTACATGGCAGCCATACCATCCTTGATAACTTCGATGGACCTTATATTGCATGGATTTAGTCCGCTCACATTTGCACCGGTGGTACCATCAAGTACAAAAAGCACCTCATTGCTGCCACTGACGGATTGGGTCCCCCTGATATAGACCCTGTATATTCCCGATGTACCATCCACAGATACTCCCGGAAACCTCCCCTTAAGTAATTCATAAATATTGGGAAAGTTGCAGTATTCATTATTTTCCTGCCGCAAATAGTCCACTGCATAGGTAAGATCTTCCTCCTTCATATATGCATATCCAACAGCCAGATCCCTGTTCTTTTTGGAATCCATAAAGACCAGGTTGATCCGTATCGTATCGCTGCGCTTATCGATATTCCTGCTCACAGATTTGAAGGTTTCGGCTTTGATCCTGATCTGGTCCTTATCATTGCAAACAATGGAAAAGTTGCCAAGGCTATCGGATACGGTTGTAGCCTTACTCTTCTTGGCCACCACGTTGACATTGGCCACCGGGTATTTGTTAAAGGCAGTCAGCACCCCATGTACCACACGGGTTTGTGAAAAGGAGCTAATAGTTATAAGTAGAACTGAGGCAATGAATATTGCTTTCATATTGGAGGGGTATCAGTTTAAGATAAGACTCCTTTATTGACCGATGGTTTAATAAAGCATTTACTCCCGGTGTCCCTTGGTCTCAATCACCACCACCCCGTTGGCAGCATCAGATCCATATATTGCTGCGCCTCCATCCTTGAGGATATCGATGGTTGCCATTTCGCAGGGGCTTACAAAAGAAACATCGCCAACCCGAATACCATCTACAACATACACGGCCTCATTATCCCCGTAAATAGATTTATCACCTCTGATGAAAATACCCTCGGTCCCCATGGAATTGATCTTGACAGTAACACCGGGGAACTTTCCTCTTACCAGGGTAAAGACATCACCGTAGTTACAGAAATCGTTGTTTTCATCAGCCATATGTGCCAGGGCAAAGGTCAGTTGATCATGTGAAATATAACCAAGTCCCGTGGCAATCTCCCGGTTCTTTGGTGAATCTCTGAAAATAAGATTGGCCTCAACAAAATCATCATCTTCGTCCACTTTTTTATTCAGGGACTGGAAAACCTTCGTTTTGATCATTATCACATCTTTCTCCAGGCATACAATTTCAAACTCGCCCAGGGAATCGCTCATCACTGCAGATCCAGCCTTCTTCGATGCAACCTCAACATTCTGAACCGGATAGGCATTAAATGTGGTTAGTTTTCCCTTAACTACCCTGGTCTGTGCAAAGGAGGGAAGAGAGAAAAGTAAACATACTGCAATCAGGGCTATTGTTCTCATGGTTTCCGCGTTTATTTGTGAAAGTTAATGTCTTTTTGGCACAATTCTATAAGAATAGGATGCACAACAGGTGAAATACCCTATCGATTGAACCGGAAAAAATACTCTTTCACTCAACAATTTTACCAAAAGCTGGTTATCTTAGTCTAAATAATAAACTCTGTAAAGCATGAAAAGAATTATATTTTTGATATTGCTGGGTGGAATATTCCTCTCCAGTACCATGGCCCAGGCGGTAGAACTTACGGGTTTCTATGGTTATATGGTTAATACAGATCTTAAAACCTATTATGGCAATTTTAGTATGGACGACGCTGCAAATTATGGCGGTATTCTAAGTGTCGAAGTAAGGCCAGATGTATTCGCCGAGTTTTTGTATAACCGAACAGACACAGATTTCCGCTATACCTTTGACAATTCAACAGAACCGATGGATGTTTCCACCGAATATTACCAGCTCGGAGGACTGAGGTCCATGGGATCTGGTAAAGTGCAACCCTTTGCAGCTATGTCGCTTGGTGCTGCACGCTTTTACCTGAAGGAGTCCTACGGCCAATTTTCCGAAGACGCCCTGTGGGCTTTTGCCACAACGGTGGGACTGGGGGCAAAAGTTTTTCTGAATGATAAACTGGGTATCCGCGTGCAGGCCAGAATGGACCTTCCCATGCGAGCGGAGGGCTTTTATATCGGCACAGGAGGGACCGGGGGCACATTTGTAGTGCCGGTCTGGCAATTTGACTTCACAGGTGGATTGTTTCTCAGACTGGGCGGCTCCTAAACGCCTGAGTTAATCTGTATTTAAAAGCATTTTCCACAAAGGGAATTAAAATGTGGATTGATCCGGGCCTTAAGCAGGGGGATATCCGTATCGCTTTTTTCCCAGGAAAATTGCTTCTTTGCCGTCTCATGAAACTGCTCCTTCCGGATCAGTGAAAAAATAAGACTGATAAAGGTGGCGAAGGAAGAGCTTGAATAGCGAGCTCCTTCCTTCGCTATCTTTTTTTATAAAAAAGTATATTTATGTTAGGGTATTAAAGCTGCTGTGCGGTATGTGAGTAAAGTCAGTTGATATTCTAACAAAATAAAACTTATAAAAATGAAAAAGACTTGGATCATAGCAGCAGGAATCATAGCAGCTCTCTTTATTGCCGGTTGCGAGCAGTCGGGGATAAATCCGGATGAATTTGAAGAGAATGTAACCATAGCAGAGGAGGAAGTAGCCGATCTTAAAGCAGCGGAGGCCACCAGCAGTGATGTCTGCTCTGCAACATCGGGAGCCCACATGCTCCAGGGTGGCATGATGCTTGGCGGTTCGCACATGTTCTTTGGGAGAGGTTTTCCTTCCTGCGCTACCGTCACTGTAGAGAGTGATGTATTTCCCAAGACTATTACCATCGATTATACAGATGGTTGTTCGGGCAGAATGGGTCTCAATAAAAAAGGCATTGTTACCATTTTCATGAGCGATACCATCATCAATGAAGGGGCCTATTATACCGTTAGCTTTGAAAATATGACCATGGGTCATAGAGAGGTGTCAAAAACAGCCACTTTTACCAACGAGGGAATGAACGATTCAGGAAACTGGGTGATATCCTTTGAGTCGCTCTCTACAACAAGTTTTAAAAAGGATGAAGAACTCTATACCATCGTACGTGAATTCACCGGCCAGAGGGAATGGCTGGAAGGGTTTGATACGCCCCAGGCGACTGATGATATTTTCTATTTAACCCGCAACGGCAGCATTACTGTAAATGATGAGCTCAAATTTGCGAAAAGCACTGTTGAGCCCTTGCTGATCGACCGCAGCTGCAGGTATCCACTGAGTGGTATTGTTGAGATTACCCGGGCGGATGAAACTATGACCATTGACTATGGTGCAGGAGAATGTGATAACATCGCACATGTTACCAAGGATGGGGTGACTGAGGAGATTGAATTGAACAGTTGCCAGTTCAGGAAGGGATTTAAGCGTCAAAACAAACATATGAAACAGAATACGGGTTGGTGGTAGACCATTAGGGTTGGTTAGTTGGAGGTTTGGAGGCCGGTATTCTATCTGGAAACCGGTCTCCCTTTCAAAGAAGTTCATTGACATTGTTTAGTTTTGTATAGCAAAAGCAGGCAGGAACCGTGACCAAAGAGCAGTTTAAGAACCTTTTCGATCTTTACTTTGATGATATCAGAAGATATCTCTATTATCGTTGCGGGGATACATCTGTTTCTACCGATCTGGCACAGGACACCTTTTTGCGAATCTGGGAAAAACAGATGGATCTGCTGCCCGACCGGGATACTGGCCTGCTCTATAAAATAGCGAGCGACCTCTTTGTAAGCCATACCCGGAGAGAACGCCTGAGGAAAGAAGCTCCCAAAGAGATCCGCTTCGGGCCAAGAGACAGCAGCCCTGAAGATGAACTGAATTACCAGGAGCTGGCAGAGAAGTATGAAAAAGCGCTGTTGAGGCTCCCGGAAAACCAGCGAATTGTATTTCTGATGAGCAGGACCGAGGAGCTCACCTACGGAGAGATTGCTGCAAGACTATCCATAAGTGTAAAAGCAGTTGAAAAAAGAGTATCCGGGGCACTGTCCCGTTTAAGAAAAGAGTTAAAAACCTGATGAAGCAGGAGAAAAAACATATCGATAAATCTAATAAGCCGGACGGACTTTCCGATCTGTTTTCTTCCCATTCAAAGATCCCATGGGAAAAAAGCAAAGCAGAGATCTGGGATGATCTTGAGGAGCAGATATTGAAAGAGGACAGGACCCCTGTACCCATCCGGCATCTTCTTCCCGGCAGGCGGTGGCTCGCAGTGGCTGCATCTCTGGTTCTCCTTCTTTCGGTATCCGTATTCATGAGGTTTTATACAGTTAATACCTTCTGCCCGGAAGGAGTACATACTGCTCTGCAGCTTCCCGATGGTTCAGAAATAGAGCTTAATGCCTCTACCCATGTGAAATATCATCCTTACTGGTGGTTTATCTCCAGGCAGGTGGAACTGGAGGGAGAAGCTTTTTTCCATGTGGAGAAAGGAAAGAAATTCAGAGTGGTCTCTCCATATGCAACAACTGAAGTCCTGGGAACGACGTTTAATATTTTTGCACGGGACAGGGATTATATCGTTAGCTGCCATACGGGAAGTGTGAGGGTTAGCGAGACCATTACTGGAAGAACCGTGGTACTTTCACAAAGGGAGAAAAGCACCCTGCAGCCTTCTGGTGGATTTACAGTGACAAAATTTGACAATTCTCTGGAGAATCCTCCCTGGTCCGATAATCTGATCATGTTCGGATCCACTCCCCTGAAGCTTGTTTTTGAAGAAATTGAGCGTCAATTTGGCATTGTTATTGAGACACCTCTTGAGATGCAGCAGGTCTATTCGGGGAACTTCTCCCTCGATCAGCCGGTAGAGAATATTTTATCTTTACTTTGCCTGCCTTTTGATCTTGAATATGAACGCAAAACCGGGAACTCATATATGGTCTACCCTGCGAGGGAATAAAGTTTCACTTTTCCTTCTGGTATTGTTGTGTTCTCAGTTCAGACTATTCGGACAGAAGATTGAGATCAATTCAGTTCAGGAACCCCTGAACCAGGTATTAATGGAACTTGCTTCAGATTACAGGGTACAACTTTCATTTGATGATTATGAACTTTCGGCTTATATAATTACTGTTCAAGGGTCCTTTGACAGTCCCGAAAAAGCCATTGCCTTGCTGATTAAGAATCTGCCACTGGAATACAAGCAGATTGGGGAGGTATTTACCATCTACAGGAAGCGTGCCAGTGCTCCTCCAAAAACTCACCTTTTGGCAGGCCGGATAGTGGATTCAGAAAGCGGGGAAAGCCTGCCTTATTCACATGTGCTTATTAATCAATCCGGGCTTGTCAGCGATTTCAACGGGAATTTCTCTTTCATTTCTGATGACTCAATCTTTCAACTGAAAATCTCCTACCTGGGATACTATATTAAGGACACAAGCCTTACACCGGGAACTGACTATGTTCTTGAGCTAAAACCGTCTATTATTGGACTGAAAGAGGTGGTGATAGCAGGAAGCATGATTGAACGATCCGGACAGGCAGGTGAGGAAGCAGGAGTCATCCGCCTGAATCATAAGATTGCCTACCGTCTGCCGGGAAACGGGGATAATGCGGTTTTCAACTTTTTGAGGTTGCAGCCCGGAATCCTGGCTGCCGGGGAACGCTCATCCGAACTGATAATATGGGGCAGCTATTCGGGGCACAGCAAGATAATGTTCGATGGATTTACCGTTTTCGGCCTGAAAAACTTCAATGACAACATTGCCTTCGTTAATCCATACCTGGTCAAGGACATCAAGGTTCTGAAAGGGGGCTTTTCATCAGATTATGACAACAGGGTAGGTGGCATTGTGGACATTTCAGGGCTTAACGGAAGCACCCAGAAGCCATCCATAAATCTGAATATTAACAACCTGACAGCCAATGGCATGGTCAGCGTTCCCATTGCAAAGCGATCGGCCATTACCTTTGCTTACCGCCAGACTTATTATAACCTCTACGATGCAGAGGACCTGAACATTGTGCGAACCACCAGAAAAGGTAACTCGGGGCAGGCCGATGTGAGTGTTTATCCCGATTATGTGTTTCGTGATATGAATCTGAAATATGCCGGGACATTAAAAGCGGGCGACGATTATTTCATCAGCCTTTATGCGGGAAGGGACAAGTTCTCTTATGACTTTGACCAGGAAAGGAACAGTTCTCAGATAGGCCAGGAGGCTGAGGAAGGCAATATTCAGCGGGGAGCTACTGCTTTTTACGGGAAAACATGGAAGAAGGGATGGAACAGCCAGTTTTCCTTCAGTGCTTCCGGGCTGGAGAGGGAAGTATATGAGAAACAAATGATTACCCGTAGTTCAGGAAACATGATCATCTCGGACAAGGAGATGAACCTGTACAACAGCATCCTTGACCTCAGCCTTAAAAACAAGAATATTATCCCAATTAGCAAAAAGCAAAGTCTGGAGGCTGGCTGGAACTACACCTACGAAAGCACAAACTTCGGGGAAGGAGCTCAGGAGGACAGTCTGGAAACCTCTAAAGAAATCTCCAACAGGTTCGGTCTCTATATCCAGGACGATATCAGACTGACACCCGGTCTCAGTGTAAAACCGGGAATCAGAGTCGATTATTCCTTTTTCGTGGATAAAGCCTACTTCCAACCACGTATACAGGCATCGCTTGATCTGTCCGACCAATGGAGGTTGAACGCAGCAGCAGGGATCTACAGACAGTTTGTTTCTGAGATCTCTGTAGTGGATGAGCTTGGAAATTTTCGCTATTTCTGGTCCCTTTGTGACAATGTTGCGGTTCCGGTGCTGAAGGCCACCCACTTTGTAGGGGGTCTGAATTATCATATCAAAGGATTTTCGGCGGGGGTCGAAGGCTTTTATAAAACAACAGAAGGAATCAGCAGATACAGGTGGACAGACGGAACCCTGGAAGTAGCCCAGGGAAATGCCAGAAGCTATGGAATGGATTTGCTGGTAAAAAAGTATTTCGGAAAACACGAGGTCTGGGCATCCTATACCCTGAGTCTTACCGAGGAACACTTTAACAGCTGGCCCGAGGATCTTTATTATTATGCACCACAGGATCAGCGACACGAAGTAAAAGGTGCCCTGTTGCTCAGTTTCAATCCATTCTTTTTCTCAGCCGACTATGTTTATGGATCAGGATTCAGGCCTCCAGCCTCCAATCTAAGCAACCAGGAGGAACGTTATCCTTACAACCGGCTGGATATGGCTGTGTTCTACCGTCTTAATGTTAAGAGCTACAGCTTCGAAGCAGGGATCTCCATACTGAATGTGCTTAACTATGAGAACATCAAATACTCCAATGTGATCCGCATACCCGATTCCCTTACCAGTAGCATCAGCATTCATGCCGAAGCGGTCCCCTTTACCCCCACCATCTACCTGAACATGGCATTCTAAAAGCCGGCCTCAGGAGAACTTCTACCTTTATTGGGAAGCAGCTCCCCATGAAACCCAGGGAATTGATGGAATGAGGCGTGATATGGTACAGCAGCGGTGGCTCCAGGCCTCAATTCACTCCCTTATGTTGCCAGAACCTGCGCGATCTGCCGGATATGTTCCGGAGTGGTACCGCAGCACCCTCCCACAATACTGGCCCCTGCGGCCACCAGC
>CAYWGP010000140.1:0-8590 GCA_964458155.1 uncultured Bacteroides sp. | reverse complement strand
TGAGGGAAATCGCTTGGAAGAGATACGCCATTGACTATAACCGGCGGCACACTACCATCCTGTGCTGAAGTGAGAGTGCACAGCAGGGCCAGAACTCCGGTCAGCAAGATATGTATTCCATTCCCTGGTTTCATTCATATTCTACATTCCAGTAAAGCTAATTAAATTGAAAACAAAAGACAGCAGATGCTTCGTGCATATAGAATTAAATTCCTATTTTGGCTGCCCCTATGAAAAACTTCAGAATCATATATGTCCTTGCCGGGCTCTTCCTTATGCTTGCACTTCAGACTGGGTGTAAGCCAAAAAACAATGTGGAGGAAGGATTGCCATGGATGCCAAAGAACCTGGCCGAGGCAACAGAACTAATTAATAGCAAATGCCCCGAGTGGATAGATGCCGAATCAAGGCTTGATAGTGTTTTACTTTTACCGGAGGGTTTGACTTTCTATTACTCTTTGCCAAATAAGAAAAGATCCACATTTAATGCGGAAGCATTTAAGGCCTATCTCCTGCCTGAGATCATTGACAACATTCAAACCAATTACCGCCTCAAAATGCATCGCGACAGCAGCGTCACAATGATCTTTAACTACCTGGACAGGGATGGAGAACTTGTTACAGAGATTTCGGTGAAGCCGGCCGGCTATCAATAGAAATCAAAGGAGGAAAAAATTTCATGTTGAAATAATGGCTCAAGTGATAATGAATCACTAAATTGAGTGTACAATATATTTCACATGATAAGCAGAGCCCTCCTGGTATGCTCTATCTTTTCCTGTCTGCTTCCCCTGAAGGCGCAGGAAGTGACTTTCAGACATCTTGCAGTTGAAGATGGCTTATCGCAAAATACCATCAACTGCATTTACCAGGATCATTTTGGCTTTATGTGGTTTGGCACCCAGGATGGTCTTAACTGTTACGATGGATTTAATTTCACCACTTACAGAAGCATTCCCGAAGATTCTTCCACACTATCCCACAACTGGATCTGGGATGTCATGGAGGATGCAGAACACAGGCTGTGGATTGCCACCTGGAACGGTCTTACCCTTTATAACCGGGAGACCGCAACTTTCACCAGGTTTCTGCCGGATTCAACCAGGCAGGGCTCCATAAGCGGAACCCGTCCGGCTTCGCTGGTCAGGGATAGCCTTGGACGAATCTGGGTGGGCATATGGGGTGGCGGCGTGAATGTGCTGGATCCGGAAACGGGTCACTTTACCTGGTACAGGCAGACAGTGGATCCCGGTCATAATTATCCGGGCGATTTTGTCCGCAAGCTTTTTATTGACAGGGAAGGGACCATATGGATTGGCAGCTGGAACGGACTCTGGTCCTGCAGGGCAGGCACTGATGGCCTGCCTGTTTTTCAGAGTTTCTTATATGATCCCGGCGATCCTGGCTCTATTGGAAGCATGCGCATCACTTCTTTTTGTGAGGATCAGGATGGTCGCCTGTGGATCGGGACCCTGGGAGGCGGACTGAATTTATATGACCGCGATAGAGGATGCTTCCGGCGCTTTCAGCACGATCCATCTGATGCTGCTTCTCTGAGCAGCAATGATATCACATCCATTGAACTGCTTGCCGATGGTTCGCTCTGGCTTGGTACGGTTGCCAGCGGATTGAACCGCTATGACCCGGAATCTGATGCATTTACCAGGTTTTACAATAATCCTGCCCACCCGGGCTCCATTGCTTCAGATAATGTCTATTCAGTATATACCGACCGTGGAGGTGTTCTTTGGGTGGGTGCCGGTGGTTTGAATATTTTCAATCCCCGCCTGCTCAGGTTCACTCCCTCAGGATCACTTACTGTTCTGAAGAAGCAGCTGGAGGGTCTGCCGGTATACGCCATTTATGAAGACAGTGCAGGCAATTTGTGGGCCGGCACAGTAGCAGATGGAGTGGCCAGGCTTGATCCCGACAGGGGTGAAGTAAGATGGTACAGGCGAAAACCTGACGATTCCAACAGCTTAAGCAGCAATAGTGTGAGTTCCATTGCAGAAGATCCGGAAGGTAATATCTGGATTTCCACCAATGGAGGCGGATTGAATAAACTGGATCCGGTTTCAGGTCAATGGAATCATTTCAGGGAAAGCGCGGAGCTTCCTGAAACAAAAGGACTGGACAATATCAGTGGTATCGTGGTGGATAAGGCTGGGATGATCTGGATTGCCACATCTGAGGAAGGCATCATAACCTATAATCCGGAAGCGGATCTCTACCGGTGTTTCAGAAATAATCTGACTGATCCCACTTCGCTTTCGGGAAACTACCTGCTGCGCATCTTTATGGATAGCCGGGGGGATATATGGCTTGGAACCTGGGGGGCTGGATTAAACAGGTACGACCGGAACAACGAGCGATTTATCAGATATATGAACGATGCGAAGGATCCTCTTTCCATTCCCGGAAATATTGTACACTCCATTTTTGAACAGAGGCTTGATACAGCAAGAGTCATCTGGGTTGGAACGGCCAATGGCATGGCTTCCTTTGATCCAGGTCAGGCTGAAAACGGATTTACCCGTTCGCCTGTCAATACCCAACTTCCAAGCCGCTCCATTTATGGAATGCTGACAGACAGTAATGGTAAGCAATGGATCAGTACCAATGCAGGCATTTCCATGTATAATCCCCTGGATAGTTCCCTTAAATATTTTACACAACGGGATGGTCTTCCCGGGAATGAGTTTAATGCAGGAGCCTTTATGGAACTCGGGCAGGGAGTATTTGCTTTTGGCGGGTCAGGGGGATTGCTTGTTTTTCATCCCGACAGTGTGCACGAAAGCAGCTTTGAACCTCCTGTTGCGCTTACCTCCTTTTCAGTACTCGATGAACAACTCTACGATGGCTTTACCCTGAATGCCATGGAGCAGATCTTACTTTCATACAAGCAGAACTTTTTCTCCTTTGAGTTTACTTCCATGGACTATTCCGATCCCCGGAAAAACAGGTTTATGTATATGCTGGAGGGCATCGATGAAGATTGGATCATCTCGGGAGACAGGAATTTTGCAAGCTACACCAAGATTGACCCGGGCGACTACCAGTTCAGGGTAAGGGGGACCAACAGTGACGGGCGATGGAGCGAGCATGAGGTCAACATAGGGCTTAAGATTACACCTCCTTTCTGGCAACGATGGTGGTTCAGAAGCGTGATCATTGCAGCCGGCTTAATGCTTTTCTATGCTATCCATCTTTATCGCATAAGACGGGTCAGGGAGATAGAGCGTCTGAGGACTCGCATTGCAAGCGATCTGCATGATGATATAGGTTCGGCATTGACCCGAATCAGTGTACATTCCCAGCAGATCCTGGCCCGGCAGGATCCGGACAGGATCATTCAGTCGACCGAGAAGATCAATGAATTAAGCCGTGACACCATCTCCACCATGAGCGACATTGTATGGTCCATAGATGCCCGGAACGATACCCTGGCCGACTTTCTCGGACGCATGCAGGATCTGACACACAATATACTTTCGGAAAGAGATATCAATGTATCCTTCATACAGAAGGGGATGGACAGCAGGAGGCCTCTGAGGGTGGAGGTGAGACAGAACCTGTATTATATTTTTAAGGAAGCCATCCACAATATCGCCAGGCATTCCGGAACAAACAGTGTAGAGATAAGCCTGGAAAACAGCGTTTCTGCTTTTCACATGGTGATAGCTGATAAGGGAAGGGGCTTCGATCCCGAATCTGTAAAAGGAGGTAACGGAATAAAGAATATGAAGATGAGATCCGCCAGAATAAAGGCTTCGCTGGAGATGTCCTCTTCTGGTGGCTGCGTGATTGATTTGAAGATGAAGGGGCTATAAGGGAAATATCACATATACATGGTATATACATTCAGAAGAATCTTATATAAACTTTAGCCATGATTAGCGTTGCCATCGTTGAGGATGATGATGTGATCCGGGAAGGGGTCAGGGAGTATCTGGATAGCCAGGAGAATATGATCTGCACGGCTGCGAAATCATCCGTTGAGCGTTTTCTGGCTGTATTGAATAAAGAGACCCGGCCCGATGTGATCCTGATGGATATCGGACTGCCGGGGATGTCCGGGATCAGCGGAATGAAGCTGATTACAGAAAAGTATCCGGAAATCAGCGTCATTATGTTCACGGTCTACAATGATTCTCACAGGATCTTTGAATCGCTCTGTGCCGGAGCGTCAGGATACTTACTGAAGAATACCTCTTTCTCAGAGATGAAGGAGGCCATTGAGATCATTCATGCCGGAGGATCCACGATGTCACCTCCCATTGCAAGAAAGGTTATGGAGCATTTTCATGCTGGACGAAAGCACAGGGTTACTTCCCCTCTTACAGATAAGGAGAAGGAAATTGTACAGGGTCTGGTAGATGGCCTGAGTTATAAAATGATTGCCAACAGTGCTTCCATTTCCATCGAAACGGTCAGAACCCATATCAAGAATATCTATAAAAAACTTCATGTGCACTGCAAAGCTGATGTGATCCGCAAATCCCTCAGTGGAGAAATCTAGTCCTGCTGCATATCCCCCAAACATGGGATACCCCGGCCTTTATGTATCCCCTAACTTGATAGAAATTGTAAAACGGATCTATCATGAAAACACAATTAATTGTATTGGGGCTGATTGTGGCTTCCCTTCTGGTATTTCAGCCCCTTGGTGCTCAGGAGGCACCAACTGAAAAAATCAAGAAAGAGAGCCACAAGGTAATCAACCGGAATATTGACAAACTCTTCGGCAATAAAAAGAAGAAAGAGAAGCAAGATGCCCCGCAGGAGCAACAACAGCAACAACAGCAGCAGGACGGTCAGTCAGATGGAGACCAGCAGGCGGTGGCTGCAGCAGAGGAATCTAAACCGGAACTCAACTGGGCCAAGTACGATTTTGTGCCTGGCGATCGGGTAATTTTTGAAGACAATCTGGAGGGGGAGGAAAACGGTGAGTTTCCGTCCAGGTGGGACCTGGTGACAGGAAATGTGGAGGTGGCCGAGTTTGGGGGAGAGAATGTGATCATGTTCAGGGACGGGCAACCGTCCATTATCCCCTATTTCAAAGAGGCCAAAGGAGATTACCTGCCCGATGTCTTTACAGTAGAGTTCGATCTCTATTGCTCCAGTTCTCGCTTCGCCCTGTTTCTCTATGACAGAAAGAACCAGAAGTCGGGAAGCCCTACCGGTTACACCGACTTGGAAATCAGTTACTACAACATGGATTTCGGGACCTCCAACAGTGATCATCCCGATAAAAAGAACCTGGCAGAAAGAAGGTGGATGCATGTTTCGGTGGCATATACCAATGGCAAGCTGAAAGCTTATATGGATGAGACGCGGCTTATCAACATTCCACGGATTGATTTTGACCCAAAAGGGATTACACTCTATACCTATCATGCGAGCGATGACCGCTTGTTCTATGTAAAGAATGTCAGGATTGCTGAAGGAGGAGTGAAGTATTACGACCGGGTAATGGAGGATGGTAAAATTATTGCCAACGGAATCCGCTTTGATACCGGGAAATCCACTTTAAGACCGGAATCCATGGGGGTCATCAATGAGATCTATGAATTGATGGAGAAGTACCCGGACCTTAAGTTCAGCGTAGAGGGACATACCGATAATGTGGGTGATGATGCCAGCAATATGACCCTGTCGGCCGACCGAGCTGCTACAGTGATGAATACCCTGATAGATATGGGAATCAGTGCTGATCGGCTCACTTCCTTAGGGCTGGGGGAGAGCATGCCCATGGATGATAACAATGTGCCCGAAGGGCGCGCCAATAACCGTCGGGTTGAGTTTGTTAAGATCTAGATAGTAGTTTAGTAGTTTTAGGTTTTAGGTAGATCCGTACCTGAATGGGGATGGTGTCTCGGATGGTAATTCCCGATGGCACCATCCTTTATTTTATACGGTAGGCCATCAGTGCATTACCGTGCCTGATATACATCACTCCATTGGCCACAACAGGGTGAGCAAAATGATGGCCCGTTCCCTCCTTAACCTTAAACTGACCCGCTGGTTCAAGTTGACCCTGCTCAAAATTCACCAGGTTGACGTTTCCATTGTTTCCGTAAATGATAAACTTGTTATCGGCATAAATAATACTTCCTGTTGACACCTTCAGAGAGTCCACCACAGTTCCGTTTTCCGGATCCAGGGCCACCAGCCTGTTTCCTTTTATGGTGGTAAAGAGGTGGTCGTTTACAACAAGCAGTCCCCCGAAATTATTCATCACCTTGTTGTTTCTCCAGATTTCACTTATGCTTTCTCCATTATCCGACAGCTTCAGCTTCATAGCACCCTGTCCGGGTACATCATTGGCAACATAGTAGATATATCCATTGTCATATACCGGGGTGTTGCAGTGTTCTCCATCATATTCGAAGCCCTCCAGTTCATAAGAAGCCAGCAATTCACCGTTACTGGCATCCAGGGTCATGAGATGGTGCCGCGAAGTGGTCATCAGGATCTGGCGATCACTCAGATCTATAAGCACCGGCGATCCATATGCAAAGGTATCTCTATGTGCCGACTGTGTCCAGGCGATCTTTCCCGTAAACCTGTCCAGTGCAGCAAGATTTGTGCCGGCACCACCCGGAAAACAATAGACATGTTTGTCATTCACCGCCACCGATTCTGAATAGCCAAAGTAACCCAGTATTCCATCCAGATAGTCGGTGATATTGACCGACCAGACTTTTTTGCCCTTAGCGGAATTAAAACAAGCAATCTGCCCCTGTCCGGAAGAAGCATAAATCATGTCGCCGTAAACGGTTGGGGTGGAGCGGGCTCCCGGATAGGTACTTGAAAAGCCTTCACCCAGGAATTCCTTACCATTGCGCGATTTCCAGAGCAGCCTGCCCTCCAGGTCCAGGGCAATAATGTAGCTGTCACCTTCATGTTCTCCGTTGATATACAGGCCGTCTTTAGTTACCGCCGGGGCCGCAAAGCCCAGGCCGAGTCCCTCATAAACCCAGAGAAGCTCGGGACCCTCTTCGGGCCACTGGTCCAGCAGTTCAGTTTCGTGGAATATGCCATCACGATTGGCTCCGCGCCATTGCGCACTTTCATTTGCATTCTCCTGTGTGCATCCCTGGATCAGCCCAAGGAACAGAATCGAAATTGTTATAAGGATGTTTTTCATGATTCAATAAATCTAAGGAATCTTTGCAAATTGACAATTCCATTTCAGTGAATGGACTGCAAATCAGTGCAAATGCTTTATATAAGCGGCCCAACTACGTCTTTGACCGCTTTCTTCTTTTAATCCAGCCTTTCATTTTATCCCGGATCAGCAGGACAATCTCTTTGCCAAGAAATGCAAGCGATCCATAAAACAGAACTTCTCCTGCAATAAAGATGCCCAGAACAATTCCTCCTGTCTGAGCTGCTTTCAATCCGAAAGAACGGCCAATGAAAGCCCCTATAAGCGGTGATCCCACAATCAGCACATAACTGATAATCTGGACCACCAGCATGGCTTTTTTGAAGGGTGTATTGGCCAGGTCCCTGATAGTCCTGGTCCCGGTCGTTTCTGTTATTTCGGCATTCTCTGTCATTTCAAACAGATAAACAAAGTGGATACAGATTTGTTTGTGGAAAATGCCATCATTGAGATTGAATTTCCTGGTGAAGCAACTTTGTTAGAACTTTTTTTGTCAAAGATCAGTATAAGAGTGTAAACCTAAATTTATAAGCCATGAAAAAATCAATTTTAAATCCCGTCATTCTTTTGACCCTTGTTGCCTCACTGGTATTTGTTAGTTCTTGTGATATGAAAGAGGATATCATTGAAGCTGATCTGATCGGCACATGGGATATCGGCCAGGCATCTGTTGATATTAAGGTGGGTCCTATAAGCCTTTTTAAATATCTGACTAGTACCCTCCCGTTTGGGGAAGAAGCTGCACAGGAACTTGTTGACCAGTACACCTCTGAATTTGTCGAAATTGGTGGTGGAACCATCACTTTCAATGAGGATTATTCCTACATGATGCTTCAATACGAGCTTGAGGAGAGCGGCACATGGGAACTGGAAGAGGACAAGTTGTATATGACCATTACCGGTGAAACTCAGGATGACGATCCCTTAAGCGTTGAGAGCCTGAACAGTTCATCTGCTCTTATTGCCTGGGAAGAGGAGCAGGAAATTAGTCTAGGTGAGGAAATGAATGAGTTTACTGCCACTATTATCATCGAACTTAATTTGTCCAAGCAATAAAGAATCCAAGCAATAAAGAACTGAAGGCAAGGTGTTAGTAAAACACCTTGCCTTCTTTTTTAATATGACCCAGTTGTTGATGTTATCATCCCAGATCCGAACACTGGTAAAAAGAAATTAGAAACACTTCGTCGTCATTTCTCTGCTCCAGGTTCCGGAGGCAACATCTAAAGTCCAAAGAACTGTTACAAGAATATGAGAACCTTCATTGCCTCTAAGGTTGAAATGCCACTTATCATACATATCATCAATCAGTTGTCCTCGTTGATGATAGCTAACTGAATATACTTCACCGGTGTTGCTGCTTACTAGTTCTTTGCTTTGAAAGTTGAATTTATACCATTCAAATACGCCGGTTTTAGG
>CAYWGP010000139.1:0-13664 GCA_964458155.1 uncultured Bacteroides sp. | reverse complement strand
CCAGATCTTTTCCCCCCAGCGGGTATAGACAATCATGTATAATTCCACGGCATTTTCCATATGGGGGTGGAATATGGTATTATCCAGTTCATTCTCTCCCCAGTTACCACCCGAAGGTCCGCTTTCATTCCATTTGAAAACATTGGGAAATACTGTACGTCCTTCGCCATCAAGCACGTAGACCAGTTTTTCCCTGACCAGGGTATCGGGACATCCGTGTTCGCTCCATACATAGAGAGACACAGTAAAAATACCGGGTTCTGTGTAGGTGTGTGTTGGATATTCATCCCCTGAGCTGTGACCATCCCCAAAATCCCACTGATAGGTGGTGGCATTTATGGAGTTGTTGGTGAATTTGATCAATTGTTTCAGGTTCCTGGCTTCCCGGGGATAGGCATCAAAGACAGCCTCTGGCCGGGGATGTACTATAATGGTTTGCTGTGAGGAATCCACCCCGGTCATGCCGAAGGCAGTCAGGGTGACCCTGTGTTCCTTGCTTATGGTGAAACGGTGGGTAGGAGAGGCCTCTGTTGAAAATGTGCCATCATCGAAATCCCAGATGTAGGTATCAGCATACTTGCTCAGGTTTCTGAACGTGATATCCAATGGGGGGCAACCCATGGTATCGGGTTCGAATCTGGCCTGTGGAGGAGGCGGGGTAATCTGGACCTGTTTACTTATGCTGTCACGGCAGTAGGGACTAAAGGCGCCGAGCTCCACTTCGTACAGGCCCCAGCTATTGTAGATATGCTTGACAGGATCTAATCGGGAATCAGAGCTGCCATCCCCGAAATCCCACTCATAGGACCATTCTCCGGGAGTGGTGAGGTTTATGAGCTGAATTTCAGTACCCGGATAATCCTGAATCTGGGGATTTACAAAAAAATTGGCTACCGGAGAGGGGTAGATACGTATGCTTTCGTTCACTGAATCTATGCATCCAAAACTGGTCTCTGCAATCACCTTGATATAAAAAATCGTATCTGTTTTAAGAGGACCATAAAGGGTATCACCCCCTTCGATCCCTATGATCTCATCCCGGTAGTCGTAGGTAAATGTGTAGCTTACCCTGTTATATGGTGTGATATGCAGATTTCCGTCCCCGAAGTCCCAGCTGTAGCTGTGATAACCAGCAACTGTTTCAAAATCAACTACAACGGGACTGCAAAAATCGTCGTATATCGCTGTTAACTCCATATGGGGCATGGAAAACACTTCCATGACCAGGACATCGGACAGCTCTGCTTCGCAGGAAATATTTCCGTGATGTTCAATGATTTTCACCAGGGTATATGAATTCTCACCAGTTTCATTATTCAATGTGAGGGAAATTGTTCCATTGCTGAGATTTCGCAGTGTATCGGGAGTCCCAGCCATATCAATTAGCAGATCGAAGGTGGAACCATCCTTCCCGCTGATTAGAATCTCCCCCACAGACTGGTTGTCGTCTGTCTCGCACCACGAGGAATCAGCAGTAAGGAATTCAGCAATGGGCAGGTCCATGACTTCAATTTCCACCGTGCCGACACCGAAACAACCATTGACGTCCGGCGGGGTCTCAAAAGAAATAATGTGCCTGCCGGGTCCGGCAACAATTGGATCGAACAGACCGGTGATGCTGTTGATGATGCCGCTGCCGCTCCAGGTTCCGATGTCACTTGCGGCTTCAAGATCATAGGGGCTGTCATAGGCACAGAACGGACCTGCCGGTATGATGGTCCCATTGGGCCCGGGCCTGACCACAAAGTCCTCAGTATCCATGGATGAGCAGCCATTTTCATCAATCACTTCATAGCTAATGGTGTGTGTTCCGTTACCTGCAATGCTCGGGGAGAATTCACCTGTGGATGGATCCACAATCCCATTGCCACTCCAGGTTCCACCCTCCGTGGCCGCTGTAAGCAACAAGTTTCCCTGAAATTCGCACAGAGTATCCAGCGGGGTGATTGTGGCATCCGGAATGTCCACGATTCTGATTACTGAACGGTCTGTAACAGGTTCGGATGTTGGGTAGGGATTGCAGTAGTTCCAGTACCGCAGCTCAACCTCGAATTCCTGGCCAATAAGTTTATCATCTGCCACTGTGATGGGAAGACTTCTTTCATTGGATCCTGTTACCGGTCCGGTAAGCTCTATCACAGGGCCCGTAAAGGGATAAGTCCGCACCACACCGTCGACCCTCACCGGCAAACCGCTCATGCTGTTATTTGTGCCATAGACCCATTGTATCCAGCGCGTACGGTCATTAGGAACATCTTCTTCCTGGGGAGGAACGCAATTAAACAGTGTGTTATCATCAAACTGCATTGTAGCACCATTTCCTACGCAGATGGGATACACGTCGGGCGAAGCATTTACTCTTCCACCATTGGTATTATCATTGTCCCAGACAGTTACAATCTGCTCCTGCGTGGAGGATGTACACATAACTCCATTCACAAGCAGCGTGGCCGTGGGCCTGTGATTGCATATATCGTTATTGGAGACATAGGTGTGTGAAGCAATGGCTCCCCATTCGCTTGTGGCAATATTCAATTCTGTGGCCGTGATCGTTTCACTGTCACCATCATCCCAGTCAAAAAAGATTTCCACTGAGCTTCCGGCATGATTCACGCCTGTGTAGCTCACTTCCCAGGTAATTACCTGTACCGGTGAACAGAGTTGGTCCGGATTTATATCATTGGCTTTAGACACGATATTACAATCCTGTCCATACCCGAATACAGGGAAGATCAGCAGAAAGCAAATCTTATATAGCCAACGCGGCTTCATTCCAGAAATAGTTCTAATAGGCTCTTTACATGAAAGAACGGTTTTGTTCCATAAACGTTGCATGAGGTGTGACGAAAAGCTTAATTTTTTTGATTAGACATTATTTACTATTTTGACAACCAAAAGCTTAACTATGCATAAAAAAGTCACTTTAGTTCTATGGACCCTCGCCCTGCTTTCAGCATGCAGCGCTCCCGCGGGCAACACATCCACAGATAGTACGGCCAAACGCAACTGGAACCAGTATCTGGGTCCGGACCGGAATGCCACCGTATCAGGTACTGAGATTTTAAGATCGTGGTCGGATAAGGGCCCCTGGGAACTCTGGTCTGTTCCCCTGGGAGAAGGCTATGGCGGGGCTGCCGTCTATGGGGATGAGGTATTTGTACTGGACCGAAAAAAGGGCGAATCAGACATTATGAGGTGTCTTGATCTGAACACAGGAGAGGAAATATGGAACTATTCCTATGAAGCAGAAGGCGAAATTTCTTTTCCCGGTTCCAGAACAGTGCCAACTGTAGATGAGAATTATATCTGGAGTGTGGGACCTCACGGGGATTTCTATTGCTTCCACAAGGAAAACAGGGAGCCAGTATGGAAGCACGATTTGCTGAAAGATTTCGACCGGGAACTTACCACCTGGGGGGTAAGCCAATCACCCCTGATTTATGAAGATCTTGTAATAGTGGTGCCTCATGGAAAGAGTGCCGGGGTGGCGGCCTATGAAAAAACCACAGGTGAACTGGTATGGAAATCTCGTCCCCTGTCGGGACATCCCACCCATGTTTCTCCCACCCTGGCAAGTTTTGGAGGTATAGACCAGGTCATAGCAATTAGTCCCTTCGATCGTCGGGACTCCACCCTTACACACGAAGTGGTGGCCTTTGATGCACGCTCAGGCAAGGAGCTCTGGCAGTACAAGGGCTTAAAGTCCTTTCTCACCGTTACGCCGGCTGTGGTTATCGACGACAGGAGGCTTATGCTGACTGACTGTTCCTACGATAAGGGATATAATCCCGTATCAATTATGCTGGAGATCGTACCTTCAGGAGAGGACCTGGAAATCAGGGAGCTCTTCCTCACCGAAGAAGCCGGGTGCAAGATGCATCCTGCAGTTCAATATGAAAACTATCTGTATCTGAATCATAACGGGAATCCCAACCAGATGATGTGTCTCACCATGGAAGGAGAATCAGTCTGGGAAAAGGATTCGGCTCCTGGCTTTGAGATGGGTCCCATGATCCTTATTAACGGATTGATCATTAATCAGAATGGTAAGAATGGGGACATCCACCTTATCGAACCCTCTCCGGAAGGATATAAAGAGCTCGGGAAGGCATCCTTTTTTGATTCAGAAAAAACCCAGGCCTGGGCCCCCATGGCATTTAGTCAGGGTAAACTGATTATCCGGGATATGGAAAAGATGGTCTGTGTAGATCTGACTCGGGAGGCTGATTAAAAATAGGTCTCTAAAAAGCCTGTGAAACGAAAGGTAAGCAGGCTTTTTGTCTGAGCTCATAAATGAGAATTACAAGGGATAGCTTCTTTTCCTGGCGACTACCTCCCATGTTTCAGAGACATGCTGCTTCCTTACCACATAGACCTGCTCATGCAGGGCCATGGTGGGACAGATATGGAAAGGAAGGGCATAAACCACCTGGCCTATTGCACAGAGGTCCTCGGTAATACATTTTACTACCAGGTGCTCTTCACTATGATTAATCACACCTTCGGTATCCAGCTCCAGGAAGACCAGGCGCGGATGCTTCATTTCAGAAGCAATGGCCTTATATCCCAGGTCCAGGGTGAGTTGTTCCTCCTGCTTGCTGATAATTCGGCCGGCCACTACGGCAGCTGGCAGAAAATCCAGGTCAGGAAAGTTTCTGCCATAGCCTGCATCCCAGAGCAGGGGCGTTCCCGGACATAAAGTTCTGGAAGGGTGGCTGGCATGAATGGGAAAGGTGGGTGTTCCGCCACAGGCCACTTCTTCCACTACGATGCCCTCCTGCTCGAGCCGCTCAATCAAAATGCTAACAGCTTCGAAATCACGGTCGCAGTGATCCTTTCGCTCCACCGGATCATTCTCATGGATGTGTCCGTCATAAATGTGCAGCCCCAGGAACCTGAAATTCCGGTTTTTTTCAATGCCTTCGATCAAGCCAAAGGCTCCTTCGGGATCTATACCGGTGCGGTGCATCCCATTGTCCACATCCACGAACAAATCCACCTGTCTTTCTTTCTCATGTGCATAGACTTCAAGTTCCTTGAGGGCTGCTACTGAATCTACTGTCAAAGAAAGACTGCAATCCGGGAAGAGATCCATCAATTGGAACCATTGTCCGATTCCTGGCCACAGCAGAGGATAGGCCAGCAGAATATCTCTGCCACCGGCCCTTGCCACCATGGCAACTTCAGAGAGAGTGGCGCATTTAAAGCGCTGAATCCCCTGTTTAAGCTGAAGCTCGCATACTTCGGCAATTTTGTGTGTTTTCACATGAGGCCGAAGCCGTGCAGCATCTCCGGCAATCCGGATCATCCTGCGGATATTCTCCTCTATACGATCGGGGTAAAGCAGAACACAGGGGGTCGCTATGGATGATTCATTGACAGGCTTATACCACATCTGATCTTGCTTTTCCAGACTTAGTGCAATTCAAAAATTGCCTCTATCTCAACAGCAATATTGCCCGGAAGTGTCATCCCCACCGCACTGCGGGCAGCCTTGCCATTTTCTTCACCCAATACATCCACCATCAGTTGACTGAATCCATTAATGATCTGGGGGTGCTGTTCAAACTCAGGATAACAGTTGACCATTCCAAGCACCTTGATCAGGCGCTTTATTTTCCCCAGGTCACCAATCTGGGCTTTAATGGTAGAGAGCATGGTCAGACCCACCTGGCGCGCAGCTATTTGTCCCTCTTCAAGGCTAAGGTCTTTGCCCACTTTTCCCTTTATCAGCTCGCCGTTACTCTGAAAAGGTCCCTGTCCGGACACATACAGATGTTTGCCATCAATTACTACGGGATAATAGATCCCCAGTGCGGGTGGTGCAGGAGGGAGCTCCAGTCCCAATGCTTTGATTTTTTCTTCAATTAGCCTCATTGTACGGTATTTTGGTTCAGAATAAAAATATTAAGTATAAGCACACCCGATATACCAGGCACTGAAATGGTGGTTTCCATTACGGTCCAGGTAGCAAGAGTCTCCTTCACAGAATGGTCGACGTATTCTTTGAACAGCCAGAATCCCCCGCTTTAGTGCCTCTGCCGTATCATTCAGAGAAAGTCCCATGCATAATCCCACAAAAAGAGAGACGATTACAAAAGAAATAAAGGCATTGATTTTTGCCAAATTGATAAGCAGCAGTAGTACGACAACACCAGTGAAAACAATCAGAACAGGCATGTATGATTTTTCTTTGAGGAAAATTAAAGGTAGTTATTTTTCTACTTGAATCTGATTGCTGTCTTTTCGGTGTGCAGTAATAATTTGCCAACTAAGCATTTATTCTTAATTTGGAGTTCCCCGAAAAAAACAGTGCACAGTAGAAATGAAGATTGATAATACATTAATTCCCGGACAATTATTGCCGAAACTTGAACGCTTCTGGACACTTTCAGGGGACAAAATAAGGCTGATAGAAAGCGATTATGACCAGGGCAGGGGTTCCCCTGTTTTCACAGTGAATGGTTTATACTCCACCAGGGGCTGGACGGAATGGACCCAGGGATTTCAATATGGATCTTCGCTCTTACAATTCGATGTAAGCGGGGAAGAATTCTTTCTGGATTACGGCAGGGAACATACCAGGAAATCTATGGCCCCCCATGTGAGCCATACGGGAGTGCACGACCATGGATTTAACAATGTGAGCACCTACGGGAACCTGCTCAGGTTGATGATGGAATCGAAAATTCCGGAAGACCACTGGGAGAAGGAATTCTATGAGCTGGCACTTAAAATCAGCGGGGCCGTGCAGGCCATGCGCTGGACCACTATAAAGACTGGAGGTTATATTTACTCTTTTAATGGTCCGCATTCACTGTTTGTGGATACTATTCGGACCATACGTGTACTGATGCTTAGTCACCTCCTGGGGCATGTGTTCCAGGGCGAGGGTGATGTGAAAATAGACCTGCTTGGAAGGGCCATTCAGCATGCCAGGGCCACTGCAGATTATTCGGTCTATTATGGGAAGGGCAGGGATGGATATGATGTCAGGGGGAGATGTGCTCATGAGAGTATCTTTAATGTGAATGATGGCAGTTATCGTTGTCCCAATGCCCAGCAGGGATTCAGTGGCTATACTACCTGGACCCGTGGTCTGGCATGGGCCATGTGCGGTTTTGCTGAAGAGCTGGAACTTCTTGAATTACTGTCCGAAGCATCTCTGGAGCCTTATGGGGGTAAAGAAGAAATAGAGCGTAAGATGCTGGAGGCGGCCATGGCTACCTGTGATTTTTTCATCGATAATACTCCACTGGATGGTGTCCCTTACTGGGATACAGGAGCGCCTGAGCTTCATAAGATTGAGAAACTCCTGGAGCAAAGTGCCGATCCCTTTAATGCATTTGAGCCTGTTGACAGCTCTGCTGCTGCCATTGGAGCACAGGGACTGCTTCGCCTGGGCAGGTACATGGAAAAGAGAGATCCGGAGATGGGACTGAAGTACTGGCAGGCCGGATTAACAGTGATGAACACGCTCCTGGATGAGCCCTACCTGAGCACTGAGGCCAGCCACCAGGGGATACTTCTTCATAGCATTTATCATGAACCCAATGCCTGGGATCATAAACCAGATAAGGAGCTAGCTGCTTTTGGAGAATCCAGTATGTGGGGCGACTACCACATGAGGGAAGCGGCCCTCTACTTATGGCGGATAGCGAAAGGTGAAAAGTATTATACTTTTTTTGACTGTGTAGATCCGTTATTGATGAAATAGAAGAATATGGCTTCAGAGATAAAGAACCTGGACAAACTGTGTATTCACACCATTACTACCAAGCCTTTGGAATTTGAAGTGGCCTGTGCAAAATATGCCGCACTGGGGGTAAAAGGCATAAGTATCTGGAGGGATGCGGTGGCTGGACTGGATCCCCGAACAGTTATTAAATGTTTAAAAACTAAGGGGCTGAGTCCGGTTTCCTATGTCAGGGGAGGCTTCTTTCCTGCCCTGGAAGCAGGGCAACGAAGCGCTGCCATTCAGGAAAACCTCCTGATGTTGCAGGAGGCTGCGGGGATGGAGATTCCAATGCTGGTACTGGTTTGTGGAGCAGAACCGGGACAGCCCTTAAAGGTTTCAAGGGACCAGATTAAAGCAGGGATTGAAGCAATACTTCCCAGGGCCCGGGAATTGAATATAAGACTGGCCATTGAACCATTGCATCCCATGTATGCCGATACGCGTTCCGCCATTACCTCCTTGAGCCAGGCTAATGAGCTGGCCGAATATTTTCATGATGAAATGCTGGGTATAGCAGTGGATGTGTACCACCTCTGGTTTGACGAGGACCTGGAAAATCAGATACGCAGATGTGGAATAAATAAGAACTTGTTTGCCTTTCACATATGCGACTGGAAGGTGCCCACCAGCGATATGCTCAATGACCGCGGATTGATGGGCGAGGGCTGCATTCCCCTGAAACAGATCCGGGGATGGGTCGAAGAAACTGGCTTTTCAGGGTTCCACGAGGTCGAGATATTTTCCACAAAGTTCTGGGAGGGCAATCAGGATCTGTTCCTGGATAAGATCGTAAAAGCCTACACCGGACATAGCTAATGCATTGCTTATGAAAATACACAGAGTAGGAATAATCATGAATGGAGTCACCGGAAGGATGGGTAAGAATCAGCACCTTCTGCGTTCAATCGTTGATATTATGAAACAGGGAGGAGTACAGATTTCGGATGGTGAATACATTATGCCCGATCCAATTCTGGTGGGAAGAAATGAATCCAAACTCAAAGCTCTGAGCGAATTATCGGGAGTGAAAAAATATACCACCGATCTGGAGAGTGTAATAAGTGATCCTGCCTACAAGATCTACTTCGATGCCCAGACCACTGGCAGGAGGGCGGAGGCTGTAAAACTTGCAGCATCAAACGGGAAGCATGTCTATTGTGAAAAACCCACAGCATCTGATTTCAAGACAGCCATCGAACTGTATGATTTTTGCGAAAAGGCCGGGGTCAAACATGGAGTGGTACAGGATAAATTATGGCTGCCGGGCTTATTGAAACTTAAAAGACTCATACAAAAGGGCTTTTTTGGAGAAATCCTGTCAGTTCGTGGAGAGTTCGGATACTGGGTATTTGAGGGTCATACGGTTGCTGCCCAAAGACCCTCGTGGAACTACCGAAAGGAGGACGATGGAGGTATCATCATTGATATGTTATGTCATTGGAGATATGTACTGGATAATATCTTTGGCAAGGTACAGGCAGTATCCTGCCTGGGAGCCACGCATATTAAAGAGCGCGTGGACGAGCAGGGTAATGCCTACAAATGTACAGCCGATGATGCGGCCTATGCGACCTTTAAGCTGGAGGGGGATATGGTGGCCCATTTCAATTCATCCTGGTGTGTAAGGGTCAGGCGGGACGATTTGCTTACCATCCAGGTGGATGGGACCCTGGGTTCGGCAGTGGCAGGATTGCGTGAGTGTTATACGCAACACTATGGTAATACGCCCAAACCTGTCTGGAATCCCGACATAGATCAGCCCATAAAATTCTTTGATGCCTGGTCCAGGGTTCCCGAACAGGAAGAATATGAAAATGCCTTCAGGGCTCAATGGGAATTGTTCCTGAAACATGTGGTGAAAGATGAGCCCTTCCCGTGGAATCTGAAAGAGGGGGCGAAAGGAGTACAGCTTGCAGAAAAGGGCCTTGAAAGTTGGGCCAAAAAAGCTTGGGTAGATATACCTGAGATCTAATGAATAAGGCAGACATGAAACAAACAGCACTGATTACCGGCGGATCGAGGGGCATCGGCCTGGGCATAGCCATGGAGCTGGCCATGGAGGGAATAGACCTGGCCATCAATGGAATACGGCCCGAACATGAAGTGAGTGAAGTTCTGGAAAAACTCAGGGCCCAGGGTGTGGAAGTAATCTATTGCCAGGGCGATGTGAGTCAAAAGGGTGATCGGGAATCCATACTGGGGAAAGTCAGGGCTGAGTTTGGTCAACTCAACTTCCTGGTTAACAATGCCGGGGTGGCCCCGAAGCAAAGGAAGGATCTTCTGGAAGCCGGAGAAGAGAGCTTTGAGCGTGTAATGAGAACCAATCTGCAGGGGCCTTATTTCCTAACTCAGGGGGTGGCCAACTGGCTGGTGGAACAGAAAAAAAGAGAGAAAAAGTTCTTTGGTGCGATCATTAATATCAGCTCTGTGTCGGCCACCATGGCTTCGGTGAATCGCGGGGAGTACTGTGTCAGCAAAGCAGGAATGGCCATGATGACCCAATTGTATGCAGCACGACTGGGAGAGTTTGATATCCCGGTGTACGAAGTGCGGCCCGGGGTGATTGAGACCGATATGACCGCCACGGTGAAAGAGAAATATAACAAGTTGTTCCGGGAAGGGCTGGCTGTTCAGGCGCGCTGGGGACAACCCTCCGATGTTGGAAAAATAGTGCTTGCCGTGGTCAGGGGAATGTTACCCTACTCCACAGGTGAAGTGATAATGGCCGATGGCGGACTCAGTATATCCCGATTATGAAGAAAAGTAAAATTTACTGGACCCTCTGCGCGGTCCTGGTGATTGTGTTCATGGTGCTGGGCTACACACCTTTGATGATTCCAAATGGCGTCTATAAACCCATGATCATGGGAATCCCTTATTCCCTCTGGACAAGTTTTCTGGTCACCGTGGCGCTGGTGGTGCTGACTTATATTGGATCGAAAGTATATCCGGGCAACGATGAAGGGGAGGAGGAGATATGAAAGTCTGGATCTATGTTTTCTTTGGAATCTTTTTTATTCTCCTGGCATATGCCTCCCGGCTTTCTTACCGCCGCAACAGGTCTGCCGAAGAGTTTATGCTGGCGGGAAAAAGCATCGGGCCCATCCTGGGTTTCCTGACCTTCTCAGCTGCATTGTTCAGTGCCTTTACCTTTATGGGCATGCCTGATTTCTTTCGAAATCATGGCATTGGAGCCTGGACCTTCCTGGCCTTTTCGGACGGGATCATGGTTTTTTTCATACTCTGGTTTGGATACCTGCTCAGGAAGAAAGCCAAAGAACATAATTTCCAGGGAGTGGCCGGACTGATGGTTTCATCCTATGGTACCAGGTGGGCCGGGGTGGCTATGTTCGCCAGTGCTTTTATTTTTCTGATTCCTTACGTGGCCATTCAGATTCGCGGAATATCCATTTTTCTGGAGGCTGCCTTTCCGGGTATGTTGCCTTCCTGGGTCTGGGCACTGATTATGGTGGTAATGATGCTCGTGTATGCGGAGATCGGTGGACTGAAGGCCATCGTTTACAGTGATGCCATACAGGGACTCATTTTGCTTGTAGTGATCTGGTTGATAGGCGGATCCTGCATAGCTGCATTTGGAAAAGTCCCCGACCTGTTCAAGGCTGTGGAAGAGGTAAACGCTGAGTTGCTTTCCACACCGGGTCCCAAAGGATTGTTTACCTGGCAGTTCTTGCTGGGATCCATGATCGCTGTGGTAATGATTCCGGTCACTCAACCGCAACTGACCACCCGGCTGGTGGTAGTAAAGAATCTGGCATCCATGAAAAAGATGGCTTATGCAGTGGGTATTTTTGCCATCCTGGTGATTACCCCAACCATATTTATTGGCATGTACGGTGCTGTCAGGTACCCGGGCGTCCCGGCTTCCGAGTTTCTGTCACAGGCTTTGTTATTTGACCAGGCTGCGCCGGTGGCAGCCATGGCCATCGTAGGTTTGTTTGCCGCCTGTCTTTCAACAACCAATGCCCAGATATTTGCGCTGGGCAATGAATTGCGATCCCTGTTAAAGGGAGAGGAAAAGAGGGCCATGCGTATTACACGCATTTCCCTCTTCTTTTTTGCGGCAGTGGTGATGGTGTTCTCCACGCTTATGAGTGATGAACTGGCCCTGCTGGCCCGGGTCAGTTTTACCGGCACGGCCATGATGGCTCCCATCGTTCTTATGGCAGTGATAAAGAAAGGCAGACCCCCCAGAGTGGTAATCCTGATTTCCTTCCTGGCTTTAATTACCTATTTGCTATCCCTGGCAGCTGTTATCCCCGATCATGTGGGAGCACTGCGCCTGGACCTTGCGCTCTATCTCTTCCTGCTCATCTCGGTCGTGGCGACTAACTTTATCAGGAAAGAGCCTGCTTCCTAGTGGCTGTTATTCAGTTCATAGTCCTCCATGTTGCTGAAGGCGTAACTGTAGCTGTTGGGTACAATCTTATTGTAATCATCAATACTGGCTCCTGAAAGGCAGGCATCAATGATACGTTTACCTGTCTGAAG
Source organism: uncultured Bacteroides sp. (assembly GCA_964458155.1). Taxonomy (GTDB): domain Bacteria; phylum Bacteroidota; class Bacteroidia; order Bacteroidales. Next base: position 1,417 of record CAYWGP010000139.1, on the reverse strand, counting down.
CAGATTTCCTTTCAGATATTTCTGCAGCTCCTGCCTGAAAAAATCTTCCAGCATTTGGGCCCCTGCATCATAGCCTTCGGTGCCTACCTCCGTCTGGTTGTAGACTTTCAGGAACCGGGATGGAATCTTGGAGCCTTCGATGGTCAGATAATTTAATTCGTAACCCAGCAGGGAGCATCGTGCCGGCTGGAACTGGTCCGATCTTAGTTTCGCAACACCCCGCCTGGTCAGGTATTCCCGCATGAGTAGCTGGGGCTTGAAACCAACTTTCCAGACGCCAATATGCTGATTGGGTACCAGGGTATAATTGGTTCTGGGTGTCTCAATGATCTGTTTCAGAAGCATATTGGCATGGTTAATCTTTTGTCCGGTGGCAAAGGGCCAGTAGGAACCTACCCCTTCGCTGCCCATGTTTCCTCCTCCCGTGATACTTGGGTTATTGAACCCGCGTGGGGAGACCAGCCTCCAGAGCCATGCCAGTGTGGGAGGCAGGATATGGAAGAGTCCGAGGATTCCGTAATTGGGCTCTTCCCTTGAACAGACCGGGGTGCGAAGCCCAAAGCTACGGACATCGATCGATACAGCATTGTCAATTACATTTTCGACCGAGTTCCTTGGAAGAATAACCCGTGGATTGGGACACCTTTTTCCCGGTTCATCTTCCATATGGTCCCAGATCAGAGCAGTTGACAGTGGAGTGGTATTAATATTCAGAAATAGAAGCGGGCAACATGCGCTTATGGTGGCCTTTTCCAGATTTGGATCATCACCATACTGGTTCACACTATCTACACGGACAAACCAGGCATTTTCAGCATCAACAATTCTTAACTTTCCATCTTTGCGCTGCACTGAAGGATGGCAAAATGCCATATCATCAGCTACAGGGTTGAAGAGACAGAATCGGGGGATGGTAATATAACGTTCCTCTCCGTTGATCAGGTTCATTCCCAGAGAGACACGTCCGTCAGGTTCCCGTAAAATGTGCTGGTGCATCTCACTTTTCCCTCCGCCACTGGCTCCTTCATGCATAAAATTGGTTATGTTATCGTAAGGACTAATGGATTGTACGGCCGAACAGTGCGCGGTAATCCAACCCTCTTTTTCGCCCTGGGTAAGGATCACCCCATAGAGTCCTTTCTTGGCACTCGGACCCGGATAGAGGTTGTAGGCATATAGCTCATGAACATCACTGGTCCGGTTATGCACAACCACCTGCTTGCCATCGAAATGGGTATGTCTGAAAACGGGAGCTACCAGGATGAAAGATTGTATTTTTGCTCCTTCTTTCAACTGATCCACAGGAACGATCTCCTGGAGCATGGAAAGGCCCATTGCAAAGAAAGCAGCATTGGATGGGACCACAGCCACACCCAACGAGCCTATGCCCGCTCTTCCTGCAAAGTAGAAGAAGATG
>CAYWGP010000138.1:0-14716 GCA_964458155.1 uncultured Bacteroides sp. | reverse complement strand
GCATAGACCCACATTGTTGTGCCATCTATTAAATAAGATACGTTGTATACTGGTGAGGGAGCAGCCTCATGGTTAAGACCCAAACCAACCCATCTGTCTCCGAGATAATTAATCTCCACGGACAGAACCCTGGTGTTACTCTCATTATATCCGCTTGGCAAGGTGAAACTTGTCCAATATAAAGTCGCTGATGTTGTTCCGGTAACTTCACGCAACTCATTAAAAGCAACACCATTAGATCCAAATTTAGTATCGCCCCGCACATCCAGTCTGGCGGTGGGAGCTTGGGTTCCGATTCCTACATCTCCTGCTCCAGTAATAGTCATTCTCCAGGTATTACTGGTGCCAAAATGAATAGGTGCATTTTCCCAATTCCAGACAAATCCTTCTAAATCACTTTCAATCCCTACCAAAAAACCATCTGAGCTTGCAGAACCTGTTCCATTGTTCTGGAATGCGACATAGTTATCTGAGGCTCCTGAATTGATCGTGAGGAGACGAACTGGATTGCTTGTTCCTATTCCAACATTTCCTGCAGAATAATAGAGATTAGGCCCGTTCTGTGACCATAAATGGGAACTCAGATAACCAGCATCATTCGTAAAAGCACTTACATTTGTGGGTGCCCCTGCTAAATCACCATAGGCACCACTAAAATCATCAGCAACATTCTTATCCCATGCAGCAAATGCAGGTTCACTTCCAGTGACGCCAGATATATATCCCTCATCATTGGTAAATGCACTTACAACCGTAGGTGCTCCTGAAAGATCACCATAGGCACCACTAAAAGCATTACCGGCCTCATCGGCATATTTGGCATAGGGTACACTCAGCAGCTGGGTTGTAGAGGTAATGGTATAGTTAGATCCGCCGGCAGGGTCTGTTTCTGTTTTAATATAGTAAGGTCCGGCAGACCAATCGACCGTAGATATATCATCACCAACTCCATCTCCAATCATAAGGCTTATGAGGCCATTGGCATTGGTGCTTAATGAGTGGACTTCAGTAAATACAGCTGATCCGTTGGGAGCACCCTGAAGGATGCTGATTTGGACAGCAACTGCCTGATTGGTTAATAAGTTGTTTTCGGCATCTCTTAAAACTGCCTGATATGACATCAGATCGGGGCTCTGGGCCAATAGTGGCAATATAAAGGCTGCCAAAGCCAACATAGTAAAGATTCGCTTCATAGTCCTTATTTTTTAATTATTTTAAATGTTTTTACTGCATCTTTTTCCATATTGACTTTTAGAAAGTAAAGCCCTGGAGCAAGAAGACTCATATCAATGTTAGTTTCTGAATTCAATAGCTTATCAGACTTAAATATCTTGCCTTCAATATTGTACATTTGATAATTTAAGTCTTTCCATATGAGACTTTCAACCTTGAGAATCAATATGTCACTAACAGGATTGGGAAAGGTTGAAAGACTTAAACCAATCACCTCAAACTCATCCAAACCTATTATAACTGAGATCTCGTAAGGTTGCTGAACTCCATGAAATACAGCATTTGAACCACCATCGTAGCTTGTATAGAGAATTTGTCCCACAGAGTAGGCTACAGAACCTCCACTGCCGGACCCATCTCCCCCTGCCGGTACAATTGCCTCCTGAGCAAGGGAAGTAGCCATGTAAAAGATTAGAATCAACAAAAAAGCAGATTTCTCTCTCATGCGAGTTTTTTTAATATGATAAATAGCCTTGTAATAGATCTGGACCGAATATCAATTAGCCCAGCGTAAGCAGGATAATACTAGCAGTGATGCTATAGAATTATAATTAGCAATAAGTTAGCACAAATATCAATACGAATAAAGAAATTGTGATGTAATTAACCTTTCAGTTGCTATATAAAGGTATGATCCGGATGAATTGAATTAGTTATGGTCAAACTTCTTCATCTCCCCGATGGCTAAATCAGATTTAAGGCGGCGGACACGGCTGTCTTTCTGAATCCCTGTAAACCTGGAGATTATTTCAACAGGGACCTCCATCTCAAGGGCATTTCTAATAAATGTATTCACTGCTGTCCCGGCTGTTAAACGCTTGTAAAGTGGCATACCTTCCTCCCAGACTTTCGCAGTATAAACCATTCTGGTAAGTCCAAGATCCATCCCCATGATCCTGAGGTACTTATTCATGGTAATCAAACTCAAGGACGGGAAGGCTGTATTATTCAAATAGTACTTATTCTCGTACTTCCTGTGAATCTGCAAGGCATACTTATTCATGGGGATGATCCGCACTCCTCCTCCTGGTCTCCTGATAATAATTTCTCCCTCTTTCAAATCCTCCTTCTTTAATCTCTGGAGCTCAGAAAATCTAACACCTGCAAAACACATGAAACAGAAGAGATCTCTCACACGCTCAGTTCTTCGATTCTCTGTGTTATAATCTCTCAATCGAATAAGCTCATCCCAATTCAAAAAAAGAAGCATTCGGGATTTTACCTCCGGAACCTCCATATGCTTATAGAATTGTCGATATTCCCGGTAAACATTATACCCATTATCGGTGGCCCAATTCAGGAACCAGATCAGGTTATTTACGTATTTGTGGGTGGTCGAATGCTGGTAACCCTTCTGCTTACAAAAGGCAAGGAAACGTTCCAGAAAGAGTGTATCCAGGTTCTGAAATGAAAGGATAGTCCCCGAGTGATCTTCAAATTCACGCAGGAGCTGGTAGAGAGTCCTGACCTTTTGATAGGTGGCCTTGCTCCATCGGGCACTATTGCTCTCCATGAATTTATAGAACAGAGCAAAGAAACCTGATGAATACTTTGGTTTCAACTTTTGAAACAACTCCCGGAAGTTTTTAGAATTTAGCTCTGTGGAGGAATTTCTCAATGCTTCCATCGTTTTACCGGCAACATCCTGAAGGGTTTCCAGCCAGTTATTAAGATCATCCGATCCCGGGTAAGACTCCTGAATTCTTTGAACACCGGGATCCCATCCATTCATATGTACTTTAACTCCTGTCCCTATTATTACCCTGTGTCCACCAAAGGTGACGCTCATAAAGACTGGACGCTCAGTGCTAAGCAGATTGCCAGCTGCATCCTTTCGTTTCTCAATATGAAAGCGTATCCTCATTCATTACAAGTATAGCAGGAATAAAAATGACACATATTAGTTTTTATCAAGATTAAGTAATTTAGCCATATGGAGAGAAGATTGAAAATGACGGAGGATGGTTCCCACACTATGTATGTGCGAGGATTGGATGAGCCGTATCATTCTACTCATGGTGCCATTCAGGAATCAATGCATGTCTTTATCAAACAGGGCCTCTTAGCTGTAAAAAAGTCCTCAATACAAATCCTGGAACTGGGATTTGGCACCGGACTGAACGCTCTTCTGACCCTCACCGAATCTCTTCCCATGAAGCTGGATATTTACTACCACGCTGTTGAAAAATATCCATTGAAGGAGTCCGAATACTGTCTTTTAAATTTTGAAAAACTGTTAAGCCGGGTGCCCCAGGGTTCTCTTCAACAAATACACAGCTGTCCCTGGGGAAAAGCTGTTCAGATTCTGGACCGGTTCACACTTTATAAAGAACAAGCAGATTTCAGATCAATGGATCTCCCATCAAACATTAATCTGATTTACTTTGATGCTTTTTCGCCCGACAAACAGCCTGAACTCTGGTCAGAGGACATCATCTGTTCCATTGGCCAGGTATCTGAACCGGGAGCTATCCTGGTCACATATTCATCCAAAGGCATTGTTCGCAGAACATTGGCCTCCTGCGGTTTCGATGTGCAGAAAGTTGCAGGTCCCCCAGGGAAAAGAGAGATGATCAGGGCCATTAAAAGATAATTGTGTGGTGTATAATATTTCTTATATCTTCGCACTCAATAATTTCTAAATAAGAACTTCACATGAATAACAAACACATTATTACACTCGTCGTAGTGGCAGTTGCAGCTATGGCTGTTGGCTATTTTATCGGAACAAGTAACAGTGGTATTAAAGCGGAAAGTCAGCTTACCCTGGAAAACCAATCCGACTCGCTTAACTACTTCCTGGGAGTGAACTGGGCCTACAGCCTGGTTGAAGCACCATGGGATATTGATGGAGACTTGCTTGCATCCGGTTTGTTGCAGGTTTTAAATGATTCATCTGCTTATGATATGATGAGCGCCCAAAATATATTTCGTGATCTTACAATGGCCATCTCACAGGCAGAGGCTCAAAACGCTGAAGTTGAATCCATGGCCACCCTGGAAGAGGGTATTGCCTTTCTTGAAGAGAATGGCAGAAGAGAGGGTGTAACAACAACAGAATCCGGCTTGCAATATGAAGTACTTACCTCAGGAGACGGACCTATGCCAACTGAAGCTTCAACAGTTTCTGTTTTTTATGAAGGAACACTTATCGACGGGACTATTTTTGATGGCAATTTCGATAGCGGCGAACCTATTTCTTTCCCACTGAATGGAGTAATCACAGGTTGGACGGAAGGTCTCCAGCTGATGCCTGTGGGATCTACTTACATGTTTTATATTCCATCAAATCTTGCATATGGTGCCGTAGACCAAGGCCCCATCCCTGCAAATTCAACCTTGATTTTTAAAGTAGAGTTACTTGACGTACAATAGTACGACACACTTATAAAATAAAAAGGCTGTCCGCCATGCGAACAGCCTTTTTTTGATCATTGAGATCGAATTTTGGCTTTCTTCAATATACTATCCTTAAATTTACATTCTAACCGAAAAAGAATTCAAGTATGAGCTTCGAGATTAATGGCCGTCTGGCAGAAAAATATGAAACACAAAAGGTTTCGGACCGATTCCAGAAACGCGAATTTGTCATTGAAGTTAAATCTACCAGCGCCAACGGATATGAGTTTGTTGACTATATTAAATTCCAGGCTACTCAGGATAAATGTTCGCTGTTGGATCAAGTCAATGCGGACGACACCGTAAAAGTCTCCTTTAACCTTAGAGGTCGAAAGTGGGAAAAAGATGGCCAGATCTCTTATTTCACAAACCTCGAAGCATGGCGCATCGAAAAACTTTCGAGTGAGTCCGGGGAACCCACAAGCGAAACTCCATTTGAGAACAGTGAACCAAGCGATGCTCCTTTCCCTTCAAATCCGCCCGCAAATGATTCCGGATTTGATGATCTGCCATTTTGAAAACTTGAAAACAACAACCTCTAATTAAAAGTTGGCAGAGGCATCAAACCGGTACAGATCATTCTCCGCGCGAACGTTCAACTTCTATCTTTTTTGCACCTTCAGTATTAAAATACTTGGGGGTAACCGTTCTCACTGGAATTGAAAACTCAATAGTAATACCTTTAAACGAACTTTCTGTGACCAGGATTTCTCCACCCATGGCCTGTATCAGTCCACTGGCAAGCTTGTAGCCAAGACTGATGGTGTCTGAGGTATTATACCAGTCCTCTTCTTTTTCAGTTTTTTCAAAGATCGTTCGGATTTCATCCTGCAACAACATGCTGCTGCTATCCTTAATGGTGAAAACCAGTTTGTTTTTATCGGCGAAGGATGCGCCAAATTCTACAACTCCTTTTTTGGTCTGGGCAAGGGCATTCTCTATAAGACAGCTTAAAGCTCTCGACAGGCGCTGCTTATCGGTAATGATCTTTGCCTTTTTAAATGCTTCTCTTGCATTCAAAAGCAAGGCTACCCTTTCCCTGTTTGCCCTGAATTGATCCAGATTGTACTCATCGTATAAATCCTTCAACAAATCATAAATCGCTACTTCATCCTCCTTCAGTTGAAGGTTTCCTGTTTCGACCAGTGTAAGATCAATCAGGTTATCCATCATGTGTAAGAGCGAATTGCTGTTTCGGGTAATGTGGTCGATATAAGCTTCCCTCTGACTGCCATCTACATCTTCATCGCCCAGAAGATGCGAAAAGCCAATGATGGCATTCATGGGGGTCCTTATCTCGTGTGAAATATTTGAGAGAAACCTGGTTTTCACTCTGGTGCCGTCGGACTGAAACTGTTTCAGTGTATCCTCCAGGCTTGCAACTTTTCTTTCAAGTTGCCTGGTGTATTCCAGAAGCTTGTTATATTCAAGCTGTTCTCCCATCTCCCCTTTTTCAGCAATATTTCAATTATCTTATGCCAATCCTCACGCCGAGGTAGCATAGAAGCATTATCGCTTCATTCTTTTAAGGATCTTTGCTGCATCGTCCTTGTAATAATGGTTCGACGAAGATGCAATACTGGCAAATTTCCTCCTGGCAAGATCCGTCTGGTCCATGGCTAACAAACAACCCGCCAGGTACCATTCGGCTTTCTGTATATACAGGTTGTCATTGTGTTCAATAACCGTTGTAAAGGATTCGCTTGCTTCCTGGTACTGTTCAATTTCCATATAAGATTCACCCATATAGAAACGGGCTTCCATCTTATTAGAATTGAGTTCAAGGACCTCTTCGAAAGATCCAATAGCCGCCTCAAATTCTCCTTTGTTAAACTGTTCCTGTGCCCTGTTCATCCAGAGTTGGGTGCCTTCGTTGTCCAGAGAACGATTGGTGAGAACCAGTTCGTATGGCTTCATGTACTTGGCAAACAAGTCATTATTAGATAACGGACGTCCAAGTACTGTGGCCAGACCTATGGCCACCAACAACGCAAGTGCTGCCGATGCTGCATAGTGCCATGGCCGGGTGAACCGAAAAACCCTTTTACCGGTCTCCGATCTACGTGTCTCTTCCCGCAGGTCTGTCAATTGAGCCCGGAAATCCAATACCTCGGTATCGGCGATGGCTTCATCGACCTCTTTATAGAGATCCAGATCGACCAACAATTCCGGACTGGCATTGAGCTCCCGCTCAAACCTGGCCAACTCCTTCTCTGAGAGCTCGTTGTCCAGATACTTTTGTAAAATGTGCCTGTCGCGTTTCATATCAGTAATTGTTAAATTGGTTTCAAGGATTCAAGTACCATGTACAACCAAAACTGGCCATACACTTGGAACCTGTTATCCCTGGCATTGGCATGCACGCTTGCATACCTTCCAGAGTACTCGCACAATAAAGTGTGCGTCAATTCAGGAATTTCCGTTTCCGAAATTTCCTTACCGTTTATCTGCTAGGGAGCCACTTTGCCCCTTACCAACTTCACGGATCAATATGTCTTGCGGTCATACGACCGTCTTATAATCTTTTCTAAAATCTTCCTTGCGGAATAATTACTTTACTGGAGGATGAACCAGATCATCAACTGGGTCATTTGGCCTTAATCCCCCTTTTAAATAGTTCAAATGAGTTTTCTCAATTGCATCTTTTGCGAATGATTTAAAGTCTAAAGTTTTCATGGCTTTTCAATTAGAGGTTAAACTTCTGTTTGTTGTTCGTTTTCAGTAGTTAATTCCAGAAAAGCAGTAAACGTTACCCAGAAAAGTGAACTTTTTTTATAAAAATTTTCTTACACGGCTGTATACTATTGATTATATGCGATTTAAGTCTAAGTGATTTTTTGTCAGTTTATAGAAAAACTTGCATCCTATTCTATAATTTCTTTCATTTAGACTTTAATCTCAACTATGAAACAAGCATGCGGCTTTCGCTTCATCTACATTCTGATACTTGCACTGATCTTCTCATCTAAAGGTCATGCCCAGGAGATTAATGAAGACACCATAATCCAGAATCAGATTTATGAATATGGAGAATTGGCGTATGACTATCTTAAAGTCAATATTAACCTAGATTCGGCCGAATATTATTATAAAAAAGCCATTGATTTAGCGTATAGTTCAAGTACCTACAGAATAAATTTCAGGGTGGCAATCAATCATGTTGGTTTAGCATCACTGTATAGGTCTATTTACAACAACAGTGCAGCATTCTCAAATTTGAATGAAGCCGAAATGATTCTTAGGAAAACAGACCCGAATCACATCCTATTTGGGTACATATATCACAATAAAGGAAATATTTACAGGGAGAGAGATGACATATTCAAAACAAAGGAATATTACGAATATGCACTTGATTTTTTAACCAAGAATGAATATCAAAACAATAATGAATTTGCATTTGTTTACTCTAATTATATAAAGTTATTACTGGAAATAGAGGAATTTGAACTTGCGGAAGAGAAATTATCACAATTAGATTTTGAAAGTCTTGAGTTTGACCCGTTCATTGAACATAGACTTTTAATAACAAATGCCACATCGCATTCTCAGCTTGGTAATTTTGATACTGCATTAGACAATTTCAAAAAAGCCCAAAAAATAATTGAAAAACTAAATAGAACTGATGAATATATTAATCAAATAATTGTATTCTATTACTCTTACATTGATTTCTATATATTATATGGGATGTATGATCAAGCATTGATAAACTGTGATCATGCATTTCGATATATTGAATCACTAGATTCCAAAGCCACAAAAGGAAAAATTACATTTCAGTCAGATATTCTTTACCGCTCAGCTTCAATCCAACATAGAATAGGTAATTATGACAGAGCATTGGCATTAGTCAATATTGGAATCCAAAACCTTCGAGACTTCTTATTAAGTCTTTCATATGGAAATATAGAAAATGCTCAACGGAATGAATACACTACATCGCTTCCAGATCTATATGTCTTAAAAAGCCGTATTCTTTTTGCTGTATTCAACAATACTAATGAATTTGAAGATCTGGTCAACTCGTATGAGGCCTATCAGATGGCGATTGAAACCCTGAATCATATGAAGCTGGCTATGAGCAATGAAGACAGCAGAGTCTTTGCAACTTCACAAATTTTAGGGATTTATAATGAAGCTACTTTTGTAGGCAAGATGCTTTTCGATCTTACCGGGGACTTTAAATATCTGGAGCAATCGTTTATGTTTACTGAGACAAGCAAGTCTTTTGCACTCTACAGTGAAATAAAGGATGTAGAGGCTATGCAGTTTTCAGATTTACCCGAAGAGATTAAGCAGCTAGAGAGTCGATTTATGGGCGAAATACAAGCCTATGAGGAGCTTCTGTATATTGAGCAGATTAATGTAGATTCCGACAGTTCATTGATTGAATCTTTGAATGAAACTTTGTTTCACTTGAAAGATGACTACGAAGAACTGATGCTGGAGATTGAACAAAACTATGAGAACTACTACGCGCTGAAATACAATCCCAAGTTTATTACACTAAAAGAGGTTCAGAAAAAACTTGCGTACCGGGATGCACTGATTGAATATGTATTATCAGACACACTGCTCATCACCTATGTGATAGACAGAAAGGGTATCAATGTATTTTCTCAGGAAATTGGTCCTGAGTTCGCAGAAGAATGTCTGGAGTACTACTTGCTTTTGAACAACCAGAACTTCAGTGGTGGGGTTCACGAAAATTATCGAAAGTATGTTAATCTGGGCAATAAGTTCTATAAGATTTTAGTAGAGCCTTGCCTGGCATTTACGGACCGGAAAAATTTTACCATTGTACCCGATGGGGCAATAACCTATGTTCCCTTTGAAGGACTGATCACCCGCAACACCGATACAGAATACATCAACTACCTGGATCTGCCTTACCTGATCCATGATTATTCCATTGGCTACTCCCATTCTTCAACACTGTTGTTCGGCGAGCGTTATAAATCAAAATCTACCGAGGATAAGGTGCTTGCCTTTGCTCCTATATATGAAAATCCCCTCGATAGAATGGATACGGCACAGTATCGCCAGATCGATGAAAATACGGACAATCTTTTTCCGCTTGCAGGTACTATTAAAGAGGTTCAAAGCATTAATGCAACCGTTCCTTCAAAGGTATATATTAATGAAATGGCCACTGAGGCGAATTTCAAGAAGTATGCCGCCGATTATAATGTTCTTCACCTGGCCATGCATACCATTATGAAAGATGATGCTCCGCTCTATTCCATGCTGGCCTTTACGAATGTCAACAATACTGACACCATTGAGGATAATAAGCTTTTTGCTTATGAAATCTACAACATGAAGCTGAATGCCCAGATGGCCGTGCTAAGCTCGTGTAGTAGTGGATTTGGGAAAATGCAGAAGGGAGAAGGAATGATGAGCCTTGCCAGGGGTTTTATTTATGCAGGTTGTCCTTCCATCATAATGACGCTCTGGCAGGTAGCCGATAAATCCAGTTCGGAATTAATGACCTCTTTTTACAAATACCTGAAAAGAGGGAAGAGCAAGCAGGAAGCCATGCGACTTGCTAAAATTGATTATCTGGCAACTGCCGACGACCTGACATCCAATCCCTATTTCTGGTCAGGATTTGTAGTGCTGGGTGATGGCAGTCCCATATACCGGAAAACCGGCTTTGCTTACTGGCTTATAGTGATCGTAGTATTTGCCAGTATTATGATATTCCTTCAGTACCGAAGATCCTGAACCTGTTGCAAAGCTTTTGGATGTGACCATTGAAGAACTGATGAAAATATGCAAGAAGTTAAAGGGAACCACTTCGGACATAAAGTGGGAGGATCACCTTTGCTTCAATGTGGGAGAAAAGATATACCTGATTACCTCTCCCGATCAGGTTCCTCCCAATGCATCCTTCAAAGTGACAGAAGAGGATTTCGATAGCCTGTGTGAGCGTGATGGAGTCGACCAGGCAAGGTATTTTGCCAGGCGCCAGTGGGTGTCCGTTGACAACATCAGCCTATTGAGTATGGAAGAATGGGCAAAATATGTCACCCAATCCTACCAGCTGGTTGCCTCTAAATTGACCAGGAAAAAACGCAGTGAACTGGGAATTGACTAATTTACTGCTCTGAAACTTACCAAGCTTTGCTATAATGAAAGAATCCAGGCTGTTAAAAATCGGATTGGCCCAGATATCTCCTGTCTGGCTGAATAAGGAAAAAACCCGTGATAAAATCAGGGATTATATTGAGAAAGCCGGGAAGGAAGACTGCGATCTGGTAGTTTTCGGGGAAGCTCTGTTGCCCGGGTATCCATTCTGGCTCAGCCTGACCCATGGTTCAGAATGGAATTCCAATATGCAGAAAGAAATCCATGCCCACTATATACGAAACTCAATCACGGTAGAAGCCGGCGAACTGGATGTCCTGTGCGAAGTCGCCAGGATTAATGAAGTAGCTGCATATGTGGGCATCATTGAGCGGGCACAGAACAGAGGAGGGCACAGCCTGTATTGCTCCCTGGTTTACATCGATAAAAAGGGTGACATTAAATCGGTTCATCGGAAACTTCAACCCACCTATGAGGAGCGTCTTGCATGGTCCCATGGAGATGGACATGGATTAAGGGTACATTCTTTGAAGGAGTTTACGGTTGGGGGACTTAATTGTTGGGAAAACTGGCTGCCACTGGCAAGGACATCTCTGTATGCACAGGGAGAGGATCTTCATGTGGCCGTATGGCCGGGTTCTGTCAGAAATACCGAGGATATTACACGATTCATAGCCAGGGAGGCCCGCTCCTTTGTGGTTTCAGTGGGAGCTTTGATGAGCATCAAAGACTTCCCGGAAGATACTCCTTACCGGGATGAGATTGTTATGAATGCCGTGGATCCTCTCACCGATGGAGGTTCGTGTATCGCCGGACCGAATGGCGAGTGGGTGGTGGAACCCATTGTGAATAAGGAAGGACTCTTCACCGGAATCATTGACTTCAACCGGGTACTGGAGGAAAGGCAAAACCTGGATGTGTCGGGCCATTATTCCAGGCCCGATGTAACCAAATTAATTGTAAACAGGGAACGACAATCAGTGATTGAGCTAATTAAATAATGCTTCTGTCTAATCACTGAACATGGCCTGGTAATCGGGGTCATCCTTGATCTTATTGACCAGGTACTCTTTGCAGAAATGGCGGCGCTTTCGTACATATCCCTCACTACGGAAACCCAGCTGCTCTGCAATTTCCGAAGAGCTCAGATCCTGGGCTGTAAGCTGAAGTATTTTCTGGCAATCTTCAGGGATTTTAAGCAGGGTACGCTGATAAATGGCCATTCGCAGATCCTTGTCCTCTACCGGTAAAGGTTCTTCAAATTCTATCTTTTCCTCCATATCCCGGTTAAGTGGATCGATCTCAATCTTTTTAATATGCCGGAGATGCTTTAGCCAGAGCAGGCGGGCAATGGAATAAATATAGGTTGAAAATGATGCGTCGAGTACAAAATCAGGTTCATCACGCAACTTCTTGAATATCACGATTAAAGCCTCCTGAAAGATATCTTCCGCATCTGACTCAGACCCAGCATTATGCAGGATCAGCTGCTTAACCGGAGTAAAGCTGTTCTTGTAGATATATTGCAGAATACGGTTATCCCGTTTTCTTAATCCAGCTAATATTTCTTCATCCGACAGCCGTTTCACAGAGAGTGGGTTGCAAATTGATGAACGACAAATATAAGTATTAAGTCATTCCTCCGTTTAGCTAAGCTAATAAAAAGTAAAACACTACTTTCCTGTAACGCGAGCTATCATCTCCATAAGAGCTTCTGAACAGACAGGACAGAAGGCTGCATCATTGGTATGCATCCGGCAGTCAATCATCGGCCGGAACACCCCCCTGGCCACATATCCACCTCCCTCATATACCCCTATGACCTTGTCATTCACCTCCTCAGCAGGTGTTGGGACCGGAGTTCCTTCTGTTAGCATGAGCTTCCATTTGGAATCAAAATCGACCAGGGTGGTAAGATTTGGGTTCCATGGTTCCACGTCCAGGGGAAAGTAATCATTATAGGCTACAGCTGAATTGAAATATTCATCAGCCAGTGCTCCAAAAGCATGTCCGAACTCATGAATCACCACAGCCCTCGACTGGACGTTGTCAGCGGCAGAAATGCTGTAGTGGTTGTAGATGCCTCCGCCGCCATATTTATCAGTGTTTACAAGGATATAGATCTGATCGCAGGGGGCACATGCCGCTACATCGCAAACCGATTTGTAATCCATGGTGGTCATGTATCGCTCAATACCAAAAGTATAGAAGCTGGAATTCACCACTGTGTTTTTCCAGATACTATCGCCCGGAATATCGGTTCCTGAATCCTGACTGGCCGATAAAACCGCCCTGACATTAAAATGCTGCCTGTTGCTAAGGAAGGGCTCCTCTGAAAAGATATACCCGGCCGAGCGTTTGGCATCTTCGATGAATTTATCCATCTCCTCCGCTGCATATCCCTCGGCAAGGAAAAGAATATCGACCTTTTTATCTGCACTACCGTTGATCTCAAGATCGACTGTTTCGAATTGATAGGGATTCCCGGGATCATAATAGATTGATGCGGGATCGAAACTGCCCGACCAACTCTTGTTGAATTCACCATTTCCGTTGCGATCATGGATCTCCACTACCACCGGGGCCAGGGGCCAGGGAAACCTTAGCACATGTGGATAGGCCCGTCTTACATTCTGTGACTCTCCGGTGGTCTGCCACTCGCGAAACAGCGTGCAATAAGAATGACTGAAAATCAACTTACCACTGGCCTGGTCTTTCACTACAAATTTGTGATCACCATAATCGAAAGAATCGATGAGCTGAGTTTTAGATCCACTATAAAATTCCTCTTTCTTTACAGCCGAAAGAGCATAACTGGTCTCCTCTGCTGTACCGGAGAACACCAGATCGATCCGCATGACACCCTTGCCGAATAAATGGTCAAATTCCTGGGTATAGGCAGATTGAAAAACTGCCAGCAGGCTTGCGGCCATAAGCAGAGTAACTTTGATTTTCATTCTAGTAAAATTTTAGAAATATCCTCGCAATATAAGTGCTATTCCTGACTTAATATTGATATTTTAGTATGTTATTTACAGATAACTGAAAAATCAATTCCCATGATTGAAAAAGGGATTAACTGGTATGTTGAGCTGCTTTCCGGAACGGGGCTATCGAATGGAATGGCAGTGTTTATTGAAAATGCAAGCATCATCCTAATCACTTTGGGGCTGGCCATACTGGCAGATTTCGTACTGAAAAAAATCATCATTGCTTTCAACACCTCATTGGTCAAAAGGACCAAAAACGATTGGGATGATGTATTAGTTGAGCGAAAAGTATTTAACCGCCTTGCCCACCTGGCACCTGCCTTGATCATCTATGCTTCACTTCAATATATATTTGATGCTCCCAGGCTGGTTACCTTCCTGGGTAACGCCACCAAAGTCTACATGGTGATTGTAGTCCTTTTGGTGATTGATGCCCTGCTGAATGCCTTATACGAGATTTACCAAAAACTGCCCATCTCCAAGGGAAGGAACATCAAAAGTTATTTGCAGGTAGTAAAGATCATTTTCTACTTCCTGGGCGTGATTCTGATTATCTCCATTTTCAGCAAGGAAACACCCAGTGCCCTCTTTGCCGGATTGGGTGCCATGGCTGCAGTCCTTATGCTGGTCTTTAGGGATACCATCCTGGGCTTTGTAGCCAGCATCCAGCTTTCAGCCAACAACATGGTCAATGTGGGCGACTGGATCTCCATGCCCAAATACAACGCCGATGGGGATGTGATTGATATCAGTCTCAACACCGTGAAAGTGCAGAACTGGGACAAGACCATTGCCACCATTCCCACCTATGCACTGGTATCAGGATCTTTCAACAACTGGAAAGGAATGGAGCAGTCAGGTGGACGGCGAATCAAGCGTTCCATCAATATTGATATGAATAGCGTCACTTTCCTGAATGCAACACAGATCGAAAAACTTCGGAAATTCTACCTACTGAAGGATTATATCAGTGACAAGGAAAAAGAGATTGCTGAATTCAA
>CAYWGP010000137.1:0-5847 GCA_964458155.1 uncultured Bacteroides sp. | reverse complement strand
TCTCAAGTGCTTTTTCGGGGTCCAGGTCAACTATGGCTACCAGCTGCGCCCCGGGATGATTCAGTATACTTGTGGCATGGGTCACACCCATAAATCCAAATCCTACGATTATAAATTTCTGCATAATATCTGAAAGTCAGTGCCGACTCTCCAAAATAGGGATTTCATCCATTTTTTCCTATCGGTTGAGGTGACACCTAATAAAACACACTTTTAAAATTAATTGCCTTGTCAAAGCAATTATCTTAAATTGGGCTATGACATGAAATACTCCTCCTGCATCTAAGCGTATTATTATCAACATTTAATCAATACATAACCAACTAAAAATGAGCCTGAAAGATTTAAAACGAAGAGATTTTATAACAAAGGCTACTATCGGAACAGTTGGAGCCGCAGCTTTCATATCGGCCTGTTCCACTGAAAATCAAACGAAAACAATCGATGAGCCACCTGAATTGTTAGATCAGGCACCTGGTGGAAAAGTAATTAAAGCCGGATTAATTGGCTGTGGCGGACGGGGAACCGGCGCCGTTATCAATTTTTTAGATGCCGGGCCGAACCTGGAAATTATAGCCCTGGGCGATGTTTTTCAGGATAGGATTGACACATGCAGAGCAAATCTAAAAGAAGAGAAAGGTATAGAGATCGCCGACGAGAAATGTTTTCTGGGCTTTGATAGCTATCAAAAAGTAATTGATTCCGGAGTGGATGTGGTATTGCTTTGCACACCGCCCCATTTCCGTCCCTTACATGTTGAGGCGGCAATTAATGCCCGCAAGCATGTTTTTATGGAAAAACCAATTGCTGTGGACCCGGTGGGTGCACGCTCTGTTCTGGTTTCGGCAAAAATGGCTGAATCGCTTGGACTGTGTATGGTTAGTGGTACGGTTCGAAGAGTACAGAAGGATTATATGACCACCCAGATGAAAGTAGCTAATGGTGAAATTGGCGAGATTGTGGGCGCCAATATTATCAGAAACGGAGGTGCTCTATGGTATAAAGAAAGAAGACCCGAATGGACCGACATGGAATACATGTTGCGAAACTGGGCAAATTTTTGCTGGCTCTCGGGGGATCACATAACGGAACAATTTATTCACGAAATTGACGTAATGAGCTGGCACATGGGCAGAACTCCTGTAAAAGCAGTTGGCTGGGGTGGACGCCAAAGGCGGGTTACCGGCGATCAGTATGACTTTTTTAGCGTGGAATACGTCTACGAAAATGGTGTAAGAACACATTGTGCAGCCCGTCAAATAAATGGCTGTTCCAACGGCAAGGTGGAACGTATTGTTGGTACTAATGGAGTTGCTATTGCTTCCGGTCAAATTCTTGATCTTTATGGGAATGAAATATGGAAATATCCGAAACCGGGAGAAGGAGATACTCAATCGAAATGGAAGGTTACCAATCCCTTTGTACAGGAACACATTAATCTGGTAAGCGGGATAAGAACAGGGAACACCGTTAACGATGCTGAAGCCCAGGTAAATTCAACCCTGATGACCATCATGGGTCGAATTTCCGCCTATACCGGAAAAGATGTTAGCTGGGAAGAAATAATGAACTCTGAGCTCTATTTGGGACCAAAAAAATATGCATTTGGCCCCGTTCCCGGAATTCCTGAAGAAATACCCCTGGCCGGGGAAGAAAATAGCCTGGCATAAGTCTGACTTGAAAATTATCCGAATGAAACAACTACTTATAATTGCGGGATTAGTACTATGGCCTGGAGTTATCTCGGCGCAGGAATCCCTGTTCAATTTTGGTGAAGAGCTTGCTTTTCAAAAGGTATTATCTGGTGAAAAAGTGGAAGGTACTCCCATCGCATGGATACAGGTAAATACCGAAGCAGAGACCTGGGAAGTAAAGGGCGATGAGTTGATCTGTTCCGGGCTTCCGATTGGAGTAATCCGTTCAGAGCTTAAGTACGAAAACTTTTTATTGCACATCGAATGGAAACATATGGAAGCAGGAGGGAATTCGGGGACCTTTGTCTGGAGCGATGCCGAGCCGGGAGATAACCGTTTGCCAAATGGCGTGGAGGTACAAATGCTGGAACTGGATTGGGTTAATCTGAACATCAGAGATGGTAAAAAACCTCCGGAGGCTTATGTACATGGCGAAATTTTCGGTGTTGGTGGAGTAGAAACTATTCCTGATAATCCCAGGGGACGCGAGTAAATCTGTAGAAAACAGGTGCAGGGGGAAAGGAGAATGGAACACCTACGATGTAGTCTGTGTTGATGGGACCATCAAGCTTTCGGTAAATGGCAAATTCGTCAACGGGATAAGTAAATCATCCAAAAAAATAGGATATATATGTCTTGAATCGGAAGGAGCTGAAATTCACTTCAGAAACCTTAGGATAATTGAACTGCCCTGAAGCAGGCAAACGGCCATAATAAACACGCGGCCAACAAAGAGTCTCATAAAGGAGAATGAGCATACTGCGTCTCCAGTCTCCCCGTAATTGAATCACATTTACTCCTGCAGTATTCAAGCATGCTGGAATATTGTTCTTCCGTCGCCAGGTTTATGGTTTCGTGAACATCCTCTTTATGATTGTAGAGTTCCTCTAAATCAGGCTGATCAATCCCCCTCCGGAACAGGGTTTTTCTCATATTTGGGGTAGCTGCGTTTATCCAGCAAAATCATTTCCTGCATAACCAATCCATAAGCACTTCCCGGCGGATGTGATCTGATCCTTATATCGTTCCATCCCATTGCAAAATTTCCTGAGTAACACAGCCAGAGAGTTTTACCATCCTCTGAAATAAATTTGCTTGGATAATTCAGAAAGTAGGCCTGCTCACCAAAATCCCTCATATAGGCTACAAGCTTCCATGGACCCGTAATATTGTCTGACTCCAGAATATAGGAGTTCATTTTTGCCACTGTCGGCCAACCATCGGTGATGGTAAGAAGGTATTTTTTTAAGGGCGCATTGTAGGTCATTGTCACACAACCACAGTTGTTGTTCCAGTCCACCAGTGGTTTTATTTCCTTGAAATCGGCGGTCCAGATGGGCTTGCCCTGTTCGTCATGCCCCCCAAAATATTCATATTTCGACCTGTCATTAATGTTTTGTACAGAAGGCGTCACGCGGCACATATATATCTGGTCCCCACTGATCCAGCTTAGGTTTGCTTCCCGCGGCATGGGGTCATTCACTTCTGCACCCATTCCAACCAGATAAGCCTTTCCATCTGGTGAATGCTCCATGTTTTTGCCAAAATCGACAAAATGTGGTGCCCCCATCTTCACAGGGTAGCCCCACATGCCGGTTTCTCCAAAGAGAGAATTTTCAGGGCTGTGTGGTGTATCCTCCCAGCTTATACCATTATCTGATGAGGTACGAAATCCCACAAGGGGTCCCAGCCAGGGCCAATTGTAATCAAATCCCCCGATATTTGCAGTACCTGCCGGTGCCAGGCAATAGGTGCCATAGTACCAGATCCCATTATAATGCAAACTTCCACATGGATAACGTCCATTGTAAGGTGCCGGATCGCCGTTATAGGTACCAAGGCTGTAGATATGCATATTCAGCGGATCATCCCCAACCATAACCGCCTGTCCGGTGGTGGCCTGCATGCCTATCTTTCCCTCCCTGGTATACACCTGTTTTTTGTCGTAATTCAGGTGGCCTGACTGAGAATGATCCCAGGAACCATCCAGCCGGGGACATCTGCCGTCGGTCCAGGGTGAGTACATGGTGTCATTAGCAGCCCAGGTGGGATACCAGGTGTCTGCATATGAACTGCCATTCTCAAGTTTATAATGCCGGTAGTTCTCAGTCAGTGCGACACCTACAATCTCCGTGGATTGTTCAAAGGGGCAATCTTCAGGCGGCTCCGATACCCAGATCCAGGGCTCATAACTATGTTCCTGTTGTGCAAAGAGTACACATATGCCAAAGGAAACATGAACGACGATTGAAAGGATACATTTATACATATTATTGCATTTAGAATTTATGTTTTTGACACAAGGCAATACATGCTGTCGGCTTTAAAACCTTTCCACAGTTCTGGTGTTTTTAGCCCTTTCTCTTTGCTGCTCCATAAACGCTTCAATTACAAAGCTACATTAAGTATGCTAAATGCAATAGCCTTCAGCATGCTATGTCCCGTGCAGTATTGGCGAAAAAGCAACTCAGGGTAACATATGGCCATTGGACTGAAGGTAATATCCCCTGAAAAATATATCTTAGAACACAGATACTCTGCTTCCCATGAGCAACAGTGGTACACGACAACACCCAAAACGGGTACTAAGCAGCGGTTTCACACTGGCCGTTACTGTCGGAGGAATCATAGGCCTTGGCATCCTGCGTACACCAGGGGAGGTAGCTCAGCTTGCACCAAATCCCTGGTTGTTTGTATCCCTGTGGCTGATGGGCGGTCTGTTTGCACTATTGAGTACGGTCGTGGCAGCTGAATTGGTGGGCATGACACCCCGGTCGGGTGGAAGCTATTCCCTGGTAAGAAGGGCCTATGGACCGTTCCCTGGGTTTGTTATTGGCTGGGTTGACTGGTTAAGCTTTGTCGCAGACATAGCCCTGAAGGCAGTGGTGGTCACCGAATTCGCCACATTGCTTTTTCCTGAAGTGGGTCAATGGCAAATACCCCTGGCCATCATGGTCTCAACGATGTTCGCAGCCCTGCAATTGCGGAGCATAGCCATGAGTGCCAAAATCCAGCAATTTGCTGCTGCCAGCATGGCACTGATCGTTGTAGGATTTACACTGGCGCTGGTATTCGCCGGATCTGCGATGAGCAGTGGTGCAGCTCTGGCTCATCCTGCATCCAGGGGACTCGGTGGCTGGAGCATTGTGATTGCAGCTCTTATATATACATACGATGGCTGGCTGTATGCAGCCTATTTCACCGGTGAAATCAAGGGTGAAGGCAAAGCATTAATTCGCGCAGCTATTAAAGGGGTAATCATTGTTATTTTACTTTATGTATTTCTGGCTGCTGCATTGGCCTGGAAAGTGCCACTGGAAAAACTGGCCGGAAATGAACTGGCCCTGGCCAGGGCCCTGGAAATGGTGGTCTCCCCACTGGCATCAACCATCGTGCTGGTTGCGGCTATCATAATGACCCTGGCCCACCAGAATGTGCTGTATATGAGTACGCCCAGGATCCTCCAGGCCATGGCTGTCGATGGATTGGCTGTAAAACGCGCCGGGGAAATATCCAGGGGTGGCAACCCGGTCTTTGCCGTGATCATTTCCTGGGGGCTTTCAGTGGGTCTGATCCTCATAGGTGGATTTGAATTTTTGCTCCACCTATCCGTATTTTTTCACCTGTTTGTATATGTCTTGGTTATCGCAGGTGTTATTATCCTGCGCAAACTTCAACCCAACGAGGATCGTCCCTACAGGGCCTGGGGACATCCCTGGAGCACGATGATCTGTTTATTGGGCTGGATATTTTTCACTCTTTTTCAGACAGTTGCAGAGATAGAAACCGCCATCTATGCTGCAATTATGGTAGCCGTATCCTGGCCGGTGTACCGCTTTATTATCAGAAAGAAATGAGAAGTGTATGAGTAAAATAGTAGTATTGGGTTGTGGTGCCGTAGGAAGACACATGGCCATCGATCTGTGCAAAAACAGCGAATATGAAGTCTTTGCAGTGGACGTCAACAGGGAGATCCTTGAACAGCTGGCCCGTGAACATCCTGTCCGGATAAGTGTAGAGGACCTCTCCACGGAAGAGGGAGTCAAACGCGCAGTTGAAGATGCGGACATTGTCGTGGGTTCTGTACCTTACAATGTAGGGTACACTATGCTTGAAAGGGTTATTCGTGCAGGCAAGAACATTGTGGACATCT
>CAYWGP010000136.1:0-12521 GCA_964458155.1 uncultured Bacteroides sp. | reverse complement strand
GAAGAAGGGCTCATCCTCTGAAGTCACCAGGAAGCGCTGGTTTTCCGAAACCTTTAAAAACTGGGCAGTAACACCGGCATGAAAAAGTAGCGCGACAAATGTAAGCAAGTACAATTTCCGGTTCATATCCAAGAATTTAGTATGTTGTTCTACTTAAACTCAGTCCAGTCCAGCGTAATAATATCTTCAACTGAAACATCGAAGATAAGCAGGAGGCATGTAATGGAATGGCTATTAAATAAAGGGTTCCGGCCCGTACACGATCACATCGCCAAGATTAACCCGGTAACCCCTGGTTGGATTCAACCATACCACCCTTACCTGGTGATCCCCATCTTCCAGATTGTACTTCCAGCTTACTTCGTGCCTTCTTCCCTGGTACCCCGTGGGCAGAACCGCCACCTCATGCAGTTCGCCGTCCACATATACCTCCACCTCCAGTTTCAGATCCTCTTCCACTCCTGAGAGCTTTCTGGCACCGCCTCTTAATACAAATCCCTTCCCAGTAAATTCGAAACTATGTTCTGTTGCACCGCCTGCTGCCAGGGCATTGCCTTTCCAGTCAGCACGGATCTTATCAACCGGATAATGCCCGTCGAAAGACTTTTCAAATTTGACAGCCACGGGCTCTTCAACTTTGATCTTCAGAGCTTCATCCGATTCCTCTCCCCCATTACGTTTTACCATTTCTACAGCCTGGCGGTAGCCCATTTCATAGGTGTCGTTCAGTGAGATGGTGGTGTATTTGAAATCCATGTCCTCCACCTTATCCAATCCCTGCCTCCAATACTCCGGAATGGCATCGTAGCCCAGGATGGTCCCCAGGATCCCTCCGGAACTGGCAGGGTTGCAATCAGAATCCTGTCCGCAACGGGTACTAATATCTATGGTCATTCCAAAATCGCCTTCTCCATACAATAACCCGATTACGATATAAGCCGCATTGATCTTGGCATCGATGTTAAAGGGGACAAATACGCCATCGGGGCAGCCTATATCGGACGACCATTTGCGTTCTGCCTCAAACCAGGTTTGTTTCCAGTCGTCCGGATTTGCCTCATACCAGCCAATCACATCATCGATGCATTGATAAAACTCGCTCTGCTCCGGAATGGTTTTAAGCGCTTCTTTTACAATGAATTTCACATCGTCCGACCAGAACGAAAGGGAATACATGGCAGCCACATAGACCCCACCGTACCAACCATCACCGTAATTCATAATATGACCTATGCGGTCGCAAACCTCCGAAGAGGAATTGACCATTCCCGGATTCATCAGACCTGCAAAATCAGCTTCAATCTGGAAATCAATATCATCGGCATGGGGATTGTTCTCCCAGTGTCCGGATGCAGGAGGCTCCATTCCATTCATAATGTTGTAGCGGGCTGCCTGGTTAGCATGCCAGAGCATGTATTCCGCATAGGCGAAAGCCTTAGCATGAGAGGAAGCAGGGGCATCCAATCCCTCTTTTTCAAAGACCTCCACGAAGGTCAGATCCATGTATACATCATCGTAGAGTCCAGGAATATTGGTATACCAGAACTCCATCAGGGAATCATTCCAGGGAATGGGCACATACTCCTGGATCATGGTTCCATTGTACTGGAACTCGGTAGGTCCACCGTAGGTGCATCCGATGACCTGGCCTGCCCATCCTCCCTTAATCTTATTCATCAGGTCGGCTTTGGACAGGGTGAACTCCACAGGGTAATCAATCGCTTTTAAAGGAGTTGACTTCTCCCCTGTGCTGCAGGAGAACAGGACAATTCCACTCAGAACAACAATTGCAATTATTGATTTCATATTGCTTGGGTTTAATGTTTAAGGTTTTCATTTAGATAGTAATCTGTCTCTTCCCTTCGGGGGATGGAACTCTGAGCGCCCAGTTTCTGTACCGACAGGGCAGCGGCAGCGTGGGCCACAGCAATAGCCTTTTCCAGGTCTTCTCCCTCAGCCAGGGAGACGGCAAGCTGCCCATTGAATACATCTCCGGCAGCGGTAGTATCCACAGCCTGCACTTTGAATCCAGGTACAATTTTACGTATTCCGGAGCCGGGATCGGACAGATAGGCACCCATGGCGCCCATGGTAATAATCACCGTTTCAATTCCCCGCTTATGCAGTGCATCAGCAGCCTCGGCTGCGGTAAGTTCATCTGTAACCACTATACCTGTTAAGCTTTCGGCTTCAGTCTCGTTTGGAGTGATAAGAGAAACATGCTTAAGTATGGCATCGCTTAGTTCCGCTGCAGGTGCAGGATTCAGAATCACACGTGTATTCAGTTCAGTGCACAACTCCACGGCTCTCTGCACTGTTTCAAGGGGTGTTTCCAGCTGGATGAGCATGAAGTCTGCTTCCTGGAAGGGTTCCTCGACCTCCTCCAGATCAGCCGGGGTCAGCCAGGCATTCGCCCCTGAAGCTACTGTAATGGCATTTTCTCCCTTCTCGGAAATGGTAATCATGGCGATTCCCGACGGAACTCCTTTACAAACTTTGATATTCTCTGTGTTGATATTGTCCAGTTTGTACTCATTTATGGCTTCTGTGCCATATGAATCATCTCCAACAGCGGCGATAAATACCACATCTCCTCCGGCCCGTGCGGCAGCCACCGCCTGGTTGGCTCCCTTCCCTCCGGGGAAGGTATTGAATTCACCCCCCAGCAGGGTTTCTCCCGGACGGGGTATGTCACTTACCTTGATAACCAGGTCGGTATTGGAGCTACCTACAACTACAATTTTCTTCATCATATGAGTCTTGCTGCGATTATCATTCCTAATCCAACCAGGAAGAAGAGAAACATGGCGACCAGAAGTCCCTTTAAACCTTCAGCCTTACCAAACTCTTTCCAGATAAATACACCCCAGAGAGCTGCAATAAGTGTTGCCCCCTGTCCAAGCCCATAGGAAATGGCATAGCCGGCCTGTTCGGAAGCTATGATGCTAAAGGTCATTCCAAGACTCCAGATAACGCCCCCGAATATTCCGATTAAATGAAGCTTAGTATCTCCCTTCTTGAAATAATCTTTGTAGGTGGCCCGTTCGCCCGAGACGGGTCTGTACATAAAGAAGGTGTTCCAGACAAAATTAGACAGCAGCAATCCCAATGCAAAAATTACTGAGGCGGTATAAGGGGTGAGTTTCCCAGCTTCCGGAGCTGCAAAATCGGTCACCATGGAAGCTGCCACAAAACGGTAGAAAAATCCCATCAGTATGCCCCCGAGTATGGAGATCACAATTCCTTTGGTAGTTCCCGATGCAGCGCCACCACTATGTTTTCGATAGGCCACAGCATCCAGTATGATGGCAATCACTACCAGGATCACTCCAATAAACAGGACTACGGGGTTCCCCAGGGGAGTAGCCACATAATTAACCACCACACCAATCGCCAGGGCAAGACCGATCCCGATGGGAAAGGCTACTGCCATCCCTGCAATATTGATGGCCACCACAATCAGCAGATTGGCAATATTAAATACCGCACCACCCAGCAAAGCTGATCCTATGGCTTTCCCGTCGGCCTGTGCCAGGTCGGCCAGAAATCCCCTTCCCTCCTCACCGGAGCTGCCCATGGTAAAGGCCAGGATCAGGGAAAGGATCAATACACCCAGGGAATAGTCCCAGTAGAAGAGCTGGAAAGCCCACTTCTTTGAGGCCATTTTCTGGGTATTGGCCCATGAACCCCAGCAGAGCATTGTGATTACACAAAGCAGTACTGCTACGAAATAAGATTGAATGATGACCATGGAATATCAGTTAATGGTTAATGCTTAAGTACTCAGGGCATATTGAATTGCTGCCGGATATAGTCCATCATAAGCTGGTAGTACTCCCCGGGCAAACTATGGCCCGCATTGGGGTAAACAATATACTCCTTTGGAACACTCAACTGGTTATAGGCAGCAAAGTTAATATGAGGCGGACAGATATTATCCACCAGACCAATGGACATCAGAACCGGGGCTTTGATCCAGGGAGCCAGATTCTTTATATCGATATAGCTCAGATTTCTGTAAATCTCATCTTCAGAAATATCAGGATGCTCCTCGAGGTACTGCTTAAATTCACCTCCCGGCCAGCCTACCAGTCTGAAATAGTCCCGGAAATCAGACAGGAAAGGAACATGGGGTACGCAAAGATCGATGCGTTGGTTGTCCAGGGCCGCTGTGGCAAAACTGAGCGCGCCCCCCTGGCTGCCTCCCTCGACCACAATCCTTGAGGTATCCACTTCGCTCCTGGAGTATAGGAAATCCACTGCCCGGATACAATCCATATAAGCACCACGGTAAATGTAGGTTTCCTTGTCATCCAACTGATCCTGCATATAACCAGGGAAACCAGGATTGACATTGTCCCGGCTGTTCCCGTGCCCCCTTATATTAAGAGCCAGCGACACCATATCATCGCCCTGATAAAGGGTTTGAGGTGTCTTTTCGCTGCTATAACCCTGCACATGCAGCATGGCCGGGTATATTCCCTCTTTGACTGGTCTCATATACCATCCCCGGATCAGGACATTTCCCAGGGAGCGCATCTCCAGGAGGAAGATTTCCCGTGTTTCTGTACACAGGGTATTCTGCCGGATCAGTATGAACTGCGGATCAACCGCATCCAGTTCTCGTCGTGCCCTCATCCAGTAGTTGTCAAAATCTTCAGGTCGATCCAGGGGGGAGACAATCTCTTCGGGGCGGACACCTATGGTAAAGTCAACCCGCTTGTTATCAGATTCGCTCTCCAGAACCACTGAAACATTGTAGAAACCAGGAGAAAGCATCCCCATCTCAATTGGAATTTGCTTTGTAGCTCCGGCCCTCACTTTCACTTCTTTAATTACATCAAGAACTACATCCCCGAAATCGGTAAGCGCACTGATAAACAGATTTCCTTCAACAGCCTGTTTCATCTTATTTTCAACCATGAGATTTACCACCACAGGTCCATCATCCAGTACGATCTGGTCCTTCCTCTCCATCAGGGGTGCGATAACCAGCAGCTGGTCCATACCTATGATTGAAAGACTCACCGGGGTGCCCACGATGCCACCGCCGCCGCCTCCATCATAAACTCTTACAGCTATGGTATTCTGGTCTCCCCACAAGACCCTGTCCGCAGGTATCGTATAGACTCTGGGATCTCCATAGCCAGTTTGATAATCGGGAGGAAATCCACCGGTCGAGCCCAGGATCTGCCCGTTGAAATAACTTACATCCGAATCGTCGATATTGGCCAGCTGGAGTACCAGGCCACCATTCGCCTCAGCATCTTTCTTCAAACTATCCGGAATAAGTATCTTCTGCCTGTACCAGGCATATCCGTCATAGCTGCCATAACCCTGGTTCTCCCAACCGGTACCGGCTTCAATGCTAGCCCAGCCGGAATCATCGAATTCGGGCCATGCCCAGGCCGAATTATCACCTGTATTGAATTTCCATTCGGGTTTTAGAAGGTTCTGCGCTTGCAGGGAGGGAATCAATCCAACAATCAGTACGAGTGTAATCAGATTTCTGCTCATGCTTAGAAATTTTATGTAGTTGTTATCATTTGTTACCTTCGGTAATTCTCTTCCAACTATCAGTACTGAAGGAGCTAGCGGGAAGCCCCTCGACATTAAAAAGATTGGGTTCAGCGGTGTTGCTCCATCCATAACGAACAGCTACAGGAGTAGTAACTGCAGCTGCACTTACAACTATTGTTTCTCCATCAATAACAGCTTTAGCAGGGTGGTAAATCTGGTCTTCACCCGCTATCTCAAAATGGCTGAGCGGACCTCCCTTTGACAACAGTCCTCTACCGGTATAATCGAAATGGATCCGTATGGTATTGCCCTCAATGCTCTGCTCCCTGTAAAGGGGCCCAGAGCATACAATTTCTTTCCCGTAATCATTTGCCAATGCCCAGAGAGCCAGGCGTTTCCCCACATCCCTCTTGTTTGTTGGATGAATATCCCCGGGATTCCCGATATCCATGGTAACTGCCATCCCTGTATGCTTTACTTTAGACAGGGTCAGAAACTGGGCCTCTCTGAGTTCCGGGCTGCTTTGTACAGTGCCATAGTCAAATGGGGCAATCTGCACAAAATAGAAGGGGAACTCACCCTGATTCCAGGTGGCGCGCCAGTCTTCAATCATGCCCGGGAAAATGGTTCTGTACTGAACAGCCCTGGTCTGGTTGCCCTCGCCCTGGTACCAGATGGCACCCTTGATTCCCAGGTTTTTCAGAGGATAAAGCATCCCGTTATAAAGCACCGAAGGTGTATGTGAATTATTCACCATGGGAACTTCCGGAAACTTATATGCTATCCTGTATCTCCAGGAACCTGCC
This sequence comes from uncultured Bacteroides sp., assembly GCA_964458155.1. Classification (GTDB taxonomy): domain Bacteria; phylum Bacteroidota; class Bacteroidia; order Bacteroidales. The sequence continues at coordinate 6,195 of CAYWGP010000136.1, read as the reverse complement.
AATAATACCGGCGAATCATCACCGCTCTCTGATGGATAAATCTTTAATTGATCCGGACGTCCGAAGATCCCTCCTTGCCCGTTGGTATTTACAATCCGGATAGCCAGCTGCAACTCCCCGGCTTTCACCAGCGAGGCGGGAACCTGGTAATACCTGGGTACGTTCCAGTTATTGATAATCCGGTTGGTCCCTACCTCCACCCCGTTGATATAGGTGATATCCATCTCATCCACAGGTCCCAGCTCAAGACTCAGAGTTTTACCTATCCATCTATCCGGGATGCTGATAGCTGTACGCATCCAGACCACTCCTTCCAGCATGCCTATTTCTTCCAGGGAGCTCCATACAGCCGGACAGGCTATTTCACCCCAGTCCGAATCATCAAAATCAGTATTCATCCAGCCTTCACTGAAACCAATATTTTCCAGGTTCTCAAAATCCTGCTGTTCTTTAATCATCGCCTCAATACGACCTTGTTCCTTGCGTGCCTTCTCCATCTCCTCATCGGAGGTCCCATACAATTCTTCCAGCTGCTGGTCAAAATCTCCAAAGGTACTGAGCATCTCCTTGCTGGTCCAGGATTCAGAGGGCGTACCTCCCCAGGAAGTATTCACCAGGCCAATGGGAACACCCAGTTCCTGATGCAGCATCTTCCCAAAGAAATAACCCACGGCACTAAAGCTAGCGGCAGTTTCGGGTTTACAATGCTCCCAGGATCCTTTCACATCCTCATTGGGACGTATGGCAATATGTTTCTCCACGGTAAACAAGCGGATATCAGGGAAGTCAGCACGTGGAATCTCTTCCCTTGCGGTTTCTGCTTTGCTAAGGGTCCACTCCATATTGGACTGGCCCGAGCAGATCCAGACTTCGCCCAGCATAATATCCTCCAGTACCCTGGTGACACCGGCCTGGATGGTCACTGTATAAGGACCACCTGCATTAGCTGTTGACACACTGACCTTCCAGTTTCCCTCCTGGTCGGCAACTACCCTGTAGGTCTTCGCGTTCCAGCTGGTGGTGAGCTTTACCTCCTGAAGCGGCTCAGTCCATCCCCAGAATTTGGTAAAAGATTTTTGCTGAAGGACCATATGATCGCCCAGGATTTTGGGTAACTGTAAGGATGCTCCCTGTGCAGTGTTTCCTGCAAGAGATACCAGCAGCCACAGTACAAATAACTTCTTCATGAGTTCTTATTGATTATAAAGATCAATAAATTTTTGATCAAGTTCTTCTGAATCCTCATATTTCACACGCAATTCGGCCAGCTTTTCCTTTAGTTCGGCCACCACATCGGCGTACTCCGGATTGTTATATTCATTCTGCATCTCCATGGGATCATTGAGGCGATCATAAAGCTCCCATTCATCCACATCATAATAGAAATGAGCCAGTTTGTATTCCCTGGTAACAATCCCGTAATGTCGCTTCACCATGTGTACAGCAGGGTATTCGTAATAGTGATAATAAACCGCTTCACGATCCCAGCCCTTAATATCACCTTTCAGCAGGGGAACGAGGCTTTCTCCCTGCATATCTGAAGGTGCTTCAATGCCCGCAATTTCCAGAAAGGTCTGAGCAAAGTCCAAATTCTGAACCATCTGGTCGTTTTTGCTATCAGGCTTTACGGTTCCCGGCCATCTGACCAGTAAGGGTGTTTTAAAGGACTCATCGTAGATAAAGCGCTTATCGAACCAGCCATGCTCGCCCAGGTAGAATCCCTGGTCGGAGGTATAGACCACTATGGTATTCTCCGCGAGACCCTCCTGGTCGAGGTAATTCAAAAGGGTTCCAACTCCCTCATCCACAGCTGCAATGCAAGCCAGATAGTCCTGCATATAGCGCTGATACTTCCAGCTCATCAGTTCTTTTTCGGTCATGTTGGGATAGCGCTGTATGAAATCCTCTATGATGGGATCATAGACCAGGTTCCAGGCCGCAAGCTGATCCTTCGTAAAACGGTCGTATTTATTCTGCATGGCACGTTTGTCCCAGTTGGAAGCCGGTACAATCCCCAGCTCATCCAGTACCTCAGGACGTAATTTTGAGTCCCCCGCCCAATTCTGATGCAAGAGGATATTCATCTCGGCCTCTTTGGCAGCCGATCCGCGTCCTTCATAATCGTCAAACAGGGTGGGTGGCTCCGGAAAGGTCTTTTTGGTAAACTCCTTGTAGTGCCTTTCGGCAGGCAGCCATTCCCTGTGGGGTGCCTTATGCAGGAAGAAGAGCAGGAAGGGTTTATCCGGATCCCTGCGATTCATCATCCAGTCCATGGTTAAATCGGTAATCACATCGGTGGTATAACCGTCAATGCGGATCCTGCCATCGTTGGTATCGAAATCGGGATTGTAATATGCACCCTGACCGGGCAGAATCTTAAACTCGTCGATCCCCTTGGGATTGTTTCCAAAATGGAGCTTCCCGAACATGGCTGTCTGATATCCTGCCTCCTGAAAGAGTTGAGGAAATGTAATTTGCGTGGTATCGAAAGGAAAACGGTTGTCAATTTTCCCATGCAGGTGACAGTGCTTTCCAGTTAGAATTGTTGCCCTGGAGGGAGCACAGATGGAATTGGTCACACAGGCGTTACTGAAAAGCATACCCTCATCAGCGATCCTGTCTATGTTCGGCGTTTGAGTCAGGTGATCGCTGTAGGCCGAGATGGCCTGGTAAGCGTGATCGTCCGCCATAATAAATACAATGTTGGGCCTGGCTTTCTTCTCCTCCTTTTGAGTACAGGCGGTGAATGTCAGTGCAAGCACTATTAAAGGCAAAAACAGCTTAATTCTCATGATCTTCAGTATTTAATTTTATTTCAAATAGAGCTTAATATATTCTTGATCCAGTTCTTCTGAATCTCCATATTTCACACGTAAACCGGCCAGCTTTTCCTTTAGCCGGGCAACTACATCTGCGTAATCCGGATTGTTATATTCATTCTGCATTTCCATGGGATCCTTCATGCGATCATACAACTCCCACTCATCCACATCGTAATAGAAATGTGCCAGTTTGTACTCCCTGGTCACGATTCCGTAGTGTCGCTTCACCATGTGTTCGGCCGGGTATTCATAGTAGTGATAGTATACCGCATCGCGGTCCCAGCCCTTAATATCACCTTTCAGCAAGGGAACAATGCTTTCTCCCTGCATATCGGAGGGAGCCTCAATACCTGCAATTTCCAGAAAAGTCTGTGCAAAATCCAGGTTCTGGACCATCTGGTCGTTTTTACTTCCAGGCTCAACAGTTCCCGGCCATCTCACCAGCAGGGGTGTAAGAAAAGATTCGTCATAGATGAATCGCTTGTCGAACCAGCCGTGCTCTCCCAGGTAGAACCCCTGATCGGAAGTATAGACCACAATGGTATTTTCGCTTAGTCCGGCTTCATCCAGGTAATCCAGCAGCGTTCCAACACCATCATCCACCGCAGCAATACAAGCCAGGTAATCCTGCATATAGCGCTGGTACTTCCATTGCATCAACTCTTTCTCGGTCATGGAAGGATAGCGCTCCTTGAAATCCTCGATAATGGGATCGTAAACCGCATTCCACGAAGCCAGCTGCTCACCGGTAAAACGCTTGTATGTATTCCGCATAATATCTGTGTCCCAATTGGAGCTTGGAGTGATACCCAGTTCATCCAGAACTTCAGGATGAAGTTTGGAATCTCCAGCCCAGTTCTGGTGAAGCAGTATATTCATTTCAGCCTCTTTTGCAGCTGACCCACGTCCCTGGTAATCATCAAAGAGGTTGGCTGGTTCCGGAAAAGTCTTTTTCGTATACTCTTTATAATGTCTTTCGGCAGGCAGCCAGTTGCGATGGGGTGCCTTGTGCAGGAAGAAAAGAAGGAAGGGCAAGTCCGGATCCCTGCGGTTTTTCATCCAGTCCAAAGTAAGATCGGTAATCACATCGGTGGTATAGCCCTCTATGTGGATTTTACCTTCATTGGTATAGAAATCGGGATTGTAATAAGCACCCTGTCCGGGCAGAATCTTAAACTCATCGATCCCTTTGGGATTGTTTCCAAAATGGAGCTTCCCGAACATGGCCGTCTGGTACCCGGCAGCCTGAAAAAGCTGGGGGAAGGTAAGCTGGGTGGTATCGAATGGGAACCTGTTATCGATTTTCCCATGCAGGTGACAGTGCTTTCCGGTGAGAATAGTAGCCCTGGAGGGAGCACAGATGGAGTTGGTAACACAGGCATTGCTGAATAGCATTCCCTCATTTGCTATCCTGTCAATATTGGGAGTCTGAATTAATTTATCGCTGTAAGCAGAGATGGCCTGGTAGGCATGATCGTCCGACATTATGAATACAATGTTGGGCCTTGCATTTTCCTCAATCTGCTCCGAACATGCTGTGAAAGAAAGGACTAATGTCAATAATGGTAATAATATCACGATTCTCATAAGCTCATTAGTTAAGTTTTTCAGCTCATTAGTAACCTTCGGGTGATTCACCTGCCTGTTTTCCATCCACAGCCAGGATAATGGCCTCAGTGGCTGTAGCCCCAATCCGGGTCACGCCTAACTCCCTTACCTTAAGGGTATCTTCCAGGGTGCGCACTCCTCCGGCTGCTTTTACCTCCACCTCCGGATCAGAATGCCCGCGCATCAACACCAGGTCTGCATGGGTAGCACCCTTATAATTATAAGACCCGTCGCTCTGCTTTACAAAGCCATAGCCGGTGGAAGTCTTTACAAATTCAACCTTCAATTCGCTGCAGATTTCACACAGCCTGACCTTATACTTGTCCTCAGGCAGAAAGTCATTTTCAAATATGACCTTCAGGGCTGCCCCGTGTTTCTTTGTAACGGCAACAACAGCAGCAATTTCATCTCTTACATAGTCCCAGTCCTCCGATAGCACCTTCCCGGTGTTAACCACCATATCGATTTCCTTGGCACCATCATCAATGGCTCTTTCTGTTTCAAAAACTTTTACATCCACCCGGCTGTTTCCGTGAGGAAAACCAATGACTGTGCAAACTATCACATCCGATCCTTTCAACAGTTCCGCTGCCAGACTTACCGCATATGGTTTGATACAAACCGAAGCCACATCATATTTCCGGGCCAGTTCAATACCCTCCCTGAGAGCCTGATCATCCATGGTGGGATGCAGGAGGGAGTGATCGATCATTTTGGCTATCTCGTGTTTAGTAAGAGCTTTCATTTAATTCTTTTATTGTAAATATTATTTCCATATGTTTTTTAGCCATTTCCAGAGTGACCACTGGCTGTTCGATGCCATCCAGTACAGCTATCAGGTGCCTGGTGAGATAAAAGCCATCTTCCTCCTTTGGGCACGCACGAGTATACCTGGTCTCACGTGCCTTCCCCTTCTCATCAAGGTCATAAAAAATAAGCTCGGGATCGTCCCAGGTACAGTATGCCAGTTTTATTCCACCCCGCGATCCGTAGATCCTGGTTTCATTTGGTACTTCCATATGGGCATGAACTCCCCTTTCCCAGTAGTAGCTGATTCCTCCGCTGAATTTCATGTTCACCACCAGGTGCTCCTCCACATCGTAGAGCTCAGTCTGTGGATCCACATCGTCAAGTCCGGATTTCATCAGTACATGTTCCACCTTTTCAAGCTCGGGTTGATCTCCCAGTATACCCAGGTGAAAGGACAGGTCATAGACTCCCCAGTCAAAAAGGGGGCCCCCACCGGCCCTGGATTTATCAAGAAACCACTTGGCTATGGGATGGAACTCGATTCCCGGCCGACTCTGTCGTTTGACGCCTTGGTGATGGATATGATAAATCTCGCCAAAGGCTCCTGAATCGATCAGCTCTTTTACAAAGGTGAATTTGGGATTCAGCCTGGAATGCCTTCCGGAACAATCCATGGCAATTAAATCAGGATACTGCGCTTTCACAGCCATCATCTCTTCCAGCTCTTCCCTGTTCAGGGCCATGGGCTTCTCCAGCAGCACATGCTTTCCGGCCTTCAGAGTTTCAATGAATATCACTTTGTGGGTATCCGGAGGGGTGGCAATAAGCACCAAGTCAACAGCAGGATCCTTTAAAATATCGCGATAATCGTGGGTCTTTTTAGGTATGGCATATTCGCTTCTGACCTTCTCCAGCTTATCAGGATTCCTGGCTGAAATCCAGAGGATATTGGCCCGTCCTGTTTCCCGAAGGAAACCCATATGGGCTTTTGCAATCCAGCCTGCCCCCATGACAC
>CAYWGP010000135.1:0-5076 GCA_964458155.1 uncultured Bacteroides sp. | reverse complement strand
AATGGCTACACTCACGAATCTGCCTGGTGGGCCTTCAACCGCCTGGGGACGCTTACAGCACAACGCTGGGGCGATATGCGTTATGATGTAAACGGAGTCTGGGATAGCTGGCAGGAAGAATTATTTGATGAGCAGGCCGGCCTTGAGCAACAGGCACTTGAGCTTTACAAGCGAGGGAAGAAGGATGAGCTGGTCTCTTACCTGACAGGATACTCCATGAAGTGGGGCGAAAACGTGGTTGAAAAGGCCTGGGAACTGGGCGATATGTTATGGACCAGGTATGATGAAAAATTTTAAGTAATGAAAAGTACTGTGAATCGCCGCGGATTTGCCAGCGACAACAATGCAGGTGTACACCCAGATATTTTGTCTGCATTTGCGAAGGTGAATGATGGCCATGTGATCGCCTATGGAGATGATCCCTATACGGGAAAAGCCATCGCTGAACTCAGGGAGATCTTTGGACAGGAGATCGAAGCCTACTTCGTATTTATCGGCACTGCAGCCAATGTGCTTGGGCTCTCCACTGTGACACAATCCTATAATGCGGTGATCTGTCCGGATACAGCCCATATCAATGTGGATGAGTGCGGCGCTCCGGAAAAATTTTCCGGCTGTAAGCTGTTAACCTGCAATACACCAGATGGAAAACTAAGTGTCGACATGATTAAATCTCATATGCATGGGATTGGTTTTGAACATCATGTACAGCCCAGGGTAGTCTCCATCACCCAGGCAACAGAACTGGGTACGATTTACACCATCGATGAGATCCGGGAAATAGCCAGTTATACCCACGAGCAAGGCATGCTGCTTCATATGGATGGTGCCAGGATAAGCAATGCGGCCGTATCGCTCAATTGTGGTCTGTATGAGATGACTGGCGGGGCAGGAGTGGATGTACTTTCCTTTGGAGGAACCAAAAATGGAATGATGTATGGTGAAGCAATTATATTTTTTAATAGTTCACTTTGCGAAGATTTCAAATACCGTCGTAAGCAGGGAATGCAACTGGCCTCAAAAATGAGATATATCGCTGCCCAGTTCAGTGCCTTCCTGGAGAATGATCTCTGGAAAGAGAATGCCCGGCATGCCAACCTAATGGCGCAGAAGCTTTATGCAGCGGTTAAAGCTATTCCCGGAGTAGAGATAACACGGCCCGTGGAGTCAAATGCTGTATTTGCAAAGATCCCGCCAGATATCATACCAGCACTTCAAAAAGAGTTCTTCTTTTACGTTTGGGATGAGGATCTTTCAGAGGTAAGGTGGATGTGTTCCTTCGATACCTCCGAAGAGGATATCGAATCCTTTGATTCCCTGCTCAGGTCCATGCTATAATTACGGAATCAGCAGGGAGCTGTCTCCGTAACTCAAAAAGCGAAAGTTTTCCTTTAAGGCATAGGCGTAAACCTTTTTCCAGTCTTCACCAATCAAGGCAGCAATCAGGAGCAATAGAGTACTTCCAGGCATATGAAAATTGCTTATCAGACCGCTGATGGTTTTAAATGCATATCCTGGCACAATCATTAGCTGGGTAGTGAAGTGCAGCATGTCCAGGCTGCGCTGATCGCAATAAGCAAGCAAAGAATCAATACTCTCCTCAAGTGGGATGTGCTGGGGTAAATTCTCATTCTCCCATTGATGTAAGGCAAGTGACATGGGATCCAATGCTGCAGACTCCTTCAGCTTAATGCCCAGCCAGTACAACGATTCCAGGCTGCGGGTACTTGTGGTACCAACAGCAATCAAACCATCTGTTTTAAGCAGCCACCTTTCCAGGAAAGCCCTGCTTACTGCCACCTGTTCCGAATGCATGGAATGCATACGTGCATCACTTTCTTTAACCGGTACGAAAGTGCCGGCTCCCACATGCAGGGTGATGTTATCCATCCGGCGCTTCGAGAGCTCAAGGTGCTTCAGCATATCATCCGTAAAATGCAGTCCGGCCGTTGGTGCTGCCACCGAACCATTGTTCCTGCTATAGATGGTCTGGTAACGCTCACGGTCGCTTTCTTCTGCTTTACGGTTAAGATAGGGTGGGATGGGAGTACTTCCCGAATGTTCTATGACTTCTCCAAAAGTGAGCCCTGGATTTGTCCAATGAAAAGAAATGATAAATCCATCGCCTCTCCTCTCCATTAGTCTTGCTTCCAGCGTGACCTCGTCACCCTTTAGCCTGGTGTGCAGGAAAACCGGCCCGCTTTTCCATTTCTTTGCATTCCCTACCAGGCAGAACCAGGTAACCCTCGCCTCAGCCTGGAAGGCCAATTCATAATCGCTAGGATTTATTGGTTCAAGGCAAAAGATCTCAATGCGGCCACCAGTCTCCTTCTTGAAGTTCAGACGGGCCTGTATGACCCTGGTATTATTAAAGACCAGCCAGGATCCGGTGGGAAGATGTTCCGGCAGATTGCTGAATCGATCCCGGGTGATATTTCCTCCCTTATAAAGTAAGAGTTTTGAGGCGGATCTGTCGGAGAGGGGATATTTTGCTATATCCTCTTCAGGCAGCCTGTAGTTGTAATCTTCAATACGGATGGAGGAGGGATCAGGCATGTTTCTCAAATGATGTCCGCAAAATTAACTATTTTTGCATAGTTCATTGAAAATTTTGCAGTAGTTGATCCTGTCGCTGCAGGTTTAGGCCTGTGGAGGAAAGTCCGGGCAGCTCAGGGTGCCGCACTGTTGAAAAACAGATGTCTGTGAAGGCATGGCTACGAAGAAGAAAATAACCGCCTCCTCACGGGGGTAAGGGTGAGAAGGTGGGGTAAGAGCCTACCAGTGTAGCGGGTGACCGTTGCAGCTGTTTGTCCTGCGGGCTGAAAGGCCATGTATACCGGTATAATAAAAGCTACCCGCTTCTGCCGGGGGGTAGGCCGCTTAGAAAAATGACAGGAATCCTGCCTGTGCAGGGGACAGAACCTGGCTTAACAACTACTGCATTTTTCTACTCTAAAACCGGCTTCTCAAAGAGAGCGGGATCCAGATTGGTGTCATACTCGACCGATTCAATTGCGATAGTGGTTGCGGTCACACCTGCCATTTTTGTTGCAATATATTGAGCGGTCGGAATTCCCTTTATAGTCTTATACTGTTTTATATCGGTCTCAATCTCCGTTCCTCCCTGAAAGCTTTTGATCTTGGATATCAGAGAAGTCTCCTTACTTATAGAGAAGGTCAGAGCATCGCCTTCGGCTGTGGTGAGTTTTAGCAGGTGAGATGAGCCATCTTCCGAATCACCAATTAGCACCACAGTACTACCTTTTGCTTTATAGTTCCAGAGCGGACTATCCATTTGAGCCTGATTGATCAGGCTTTTTAGTTCTTCAGCTCCTACTTCCTGGGGCTGGGTAATCCCCATCATCGGGGCATAAACCCAGCCATTGGTACCGTCGTAGGTCTGAATAAGCTTTGATCCTGCAAGAAGTATTTCAATTCTAAGCTTGTTGGGCCTTGCCTGGTAGATACTGATTGCACTTTCCATTCCCATGGCAGCAATGTTAATATTCCCTTTTAAGGCAATGGAAGTGATATTGGACATTTTATCCTGGGCGGAAGCTTTGTAGTGGTCATTGAGTATCTTATCCAGGTCCTGAGCATTCAGGATGGAAATTGCAAAAATTGCAAGTACAATAGAAATAGAAAGTCTGCGCATCATATTCGTTTTTAGTTATTATCAAAATTACATATTATTTACGACATCTCTAAGTCGCGTCAGTTTGCCAAGAAGGTCGTCCAGCAGCTCCAGAGACAGCATATTTGCACCATCGGATAAGGCCCTGGAAGGATCGGGGTGGGTCTCAAGGAAAATCCCGTCTGCGCCCACTGCTATCCCGGCCCTGGCCATGTTCTCTATCAATTCAGGCCTTCCACCGGTCACCCCGCTGCCCTGGTTAGGCTTCTGCAGGGAATGGGTTACATCCAGAATAACCGGAAAACCAAATTCCTGCATCTCCGGAATGCCCCTGAAGTCAACCACCAGGTCCTGATACCCAAAAGTCGTGCCACGCTCGGTGATCAGGACCTTACTATTGCCCGATTCCACAAGCTTATCAACGGCGAATTTCATGGATTCCGGGGAAAGAAACTGACCCTTTTTTACTGAGACAGTACAGCCGGTTCTGGCACATGCCACCAGAAGATCGGTTTGCCTGCAAAGAAAGGCCGGCACCTGGAGCAGATCCACAAATTCAGCTGCTCTTTCTGCCTCATCCGGACTATGAACATCGGTAATTACGGGAATTGAAAATTGCTCACCTACCTCTTTCAGAATATTAAGCGCCTTATCATCTCCTATGCCGGAAAATGAATCCATACGGGAGCGGTTTGCCTTCCGGTAGGAAGCCTTAAATACGAAAGGCAACTGGTACTTATCACTTAGTTTCCGGATATGCTCTGCAATTTGCATAGTCATATCCCGGCCTTCTACCACGCATGGTCCTGCTATCAGAAGAAATCCGCCTCCATCTATGTAGGGTATGGAGGGGATCATTGTACTTAATTTTCTATTTCTTTCCATAGTTTTTCATATCTCTCCACAGATCATCAAGTCGTTTGCGCATGTCTTCTTCACGAGGATTCTCCCCCGGCTGGTAATAATTAGGCATATCCAGGTCTTCCGGAAGGTATTTTTCCCGGACAAAATGATCTTTATAATTGTGTGCATACTGGTAATTCTCACCATATCCCAGTTCTTTCATCAGGGAAGTGGGAGCATTCCTTAAATGAAGTGGAACAGAAAGGTTTCCGGTCTGTTGCACTGTCTGGAGCGCCTTATCAATGGCTGCATAGGCCGAATTGCTTTTGGGTGAGGCAGCCAGGTATATGGTGGTTTCAGAGAGGATAATCCTGGCCTCAGGCATTCCGATCATGTGGACAGCCTGAAAACAATTGGTTGCCATCAGCAGGGCATTTGGATTGGCAAGGCCGATATCTTCGGATGCAAGTATTACAAGGCGCCGGGCAATAAATTTAACATCCTCACCACCTGCAAGCATCCTTGCCAGCCAGTAAACAGCAGCATCCGGATCGCTGCCTCGTACCGATTTGATAAAGGCAGAGATAATATCATAATGG
>CAYWGP010000134.1:0-2273 GCA_964458155.1 uncultured Bacteroides sp. | reverse complement strand
TTTCCCAGCACCGTATGTCCGGGCGCCCTCTGCTCCTGGAATTCAGTAAAAACCCCGGCCTCATAGGCCTCTATCCAGGCCGCTTCCATATTCCGGAACACTCGTTCCCTGTTGGTCCTTCCCGTCCAGTATGGAATGATCTCCTCTTCAAAGGCCCTGCGGGTCTCTTCATCCACCTTAAAGGAGACCTTCTCCCTGCCGTTCAGAATTTCCAGGTCCATAAGAGAATGCAGGTTAATCTCGGGATAGGTAGGCGTGGCTTTTGGGGCAGGTCCCCTTTCCCCCACAATCAGTTCTCCATCATTGATGCAGATGGATTTGTTGAGCAAAATATACTCAAAGGCCTTTGCCCTCTGAACAGGCACCGCATCCTCTGCTGCAGAAAGCTCCTTATAAAACTGTGTTACCAGCAGTCCGCGTTCAGCTGAAAGACGGTTGACCGCCTGAAGTGACTCTTCTCTTAATTTTTTAATTCTCTTGTTCATTCCTTTTAACAATTGTTGCCTGGAGTCCCCATTTGATCAACCACCAATAATAACCTCCAGGTTCGTACGTTTAAATTCTTCCTTTATCCGGTGCATCATCTGCTGATCGGGTTCATCCACATCGGCAAGATGCTCCTTCATGAGCAATCGCCGGTATTTGTTCCCGGCAATCCGGTGATAGGGCAAAAGATGCACTTCCGTCATTTTATCTGCCCTTTCCTTTAAAAAGGCAATCATGCTTTCCACTTCGGATGCAATGGTATTAATCTCCGGAATCACGGGAATTCTGAAAATCACCATGGCTCCCTGCTCAAGCAGCTTGTCTGCGTTGGACAGAATGGATGCGTTATCCGCTCCGGTATACTTGAGATGGAGCTCCGGGTCCATATTCTTCAAATCGTAGAGAAAAAGATCTGTATCAGGCATAATCAGTTCAAACTGTTCCCAGTTGGCATATCCGGAGGTATCAACGCTGGTGTGAATCCCGTGGGATTTACATGCTTCAAGCAGCTGAACAAGACCCTCGGCCTGCATCAGTGGCTCTCCACCTGAAAAAGTCACACCTCCCCCCGATTCTTCATAGAAATGAACATCGCGAAGCACCTTCTCCATCACTTGATCCACCTCCAAACGCTCCCCATATATCTTTTTTCCCGGAACACTCTTTCCGTTCACTTTCCTTGTTATATCTACGCTGACCGGCTTTATTGCCTGGCTCTCCGGATTGTGACACCATGCACAACGAAGGGGGCATCCCTTTAAAAAGACGGTGGTCCGGATTCCGGGACCGTCATGTACGGCAAAGCGTTTGATATCAAAAATTGTCACCATAAAAAGTGAATAAAATAAACAAAGTTGAAATAGAATTAGGCTGAAATAAGAAACAGCTGGTTATGGGAAACAGTTGGGAATGGGAACGGGATACCTTCCCGGATCAATGATAGAACATCCAGCACTCGAAAAGGGCCTTACCAAAGGTATGGTATAGATTGCTATGTGGCACAGACCGTTTCATCTCTGTCCAAAGGTACAAAAAATCAGAATATGATGCTGGTTTCGTTTCTATTGGTTGCAATTGCTTCTATTGAATAATTGATTCTGAAGCATTATATGAGCGGCAAAATAGTCGCGACTATTTAATCTAATCGGACGATTCCTATTGTATTTACACATCAGGGTACATCGATGCTGACAAACCGCTTATTCTCAAGAAAATACTTGACCCATATACCTTTCTGGTTGTACCTTGTACTCTAGATTCCAATCCCAGCAGTTATGAAGTCCTGGAAAATCATAATTGTTTTCGTTAATATTCTATTTGTCATCTCCCTATATTGTTGTGTTCCCGATGAGATTATCCTGCATGGAGACATCAGCGGTTATGTAAGCGATGCTGAAAACAGTCAGCCATTACAAGCTGTATCTATAGAATTGAATCAATCTAATGTTACTGCCGCTTCAACCAGCACTAGTAGTGATGGATTATACATTCTTAAGAAGCTTAGACCGGGGAATTATGAAATCCAAGCTTCAAAGCCTATTTATGAAAAAGCCACAAAGAATGTTACTGTAAATTCAGAGTTTACCACTGAAATCAATTTTGCTTTAAACGGGATTCCACGGATTGTTTTTTCTGATACCTACCTTGATTTTGGACTGGATTCAACAATAAATTCTTTTACTATCTCGAACTCTGGAAAAGGGAAACTTAAATATTTCCTCTCTACTAACCAGGACTGGATTACTGTGTTCCCTTCTTTTGGCGAAGCAACGATTGAAACGGATGCT
>CAYWGP010000133.1:0-6879 GCA_964458155.1 uncultured Bacteroides sp. | reverse complement strand
AGTAACTGAATAATTTTGGAATAATCTGAAGAAGGGTATCCAATCCGGACCTGGTATTTTCGGAAATGATCCCGTCAGCAAATTTAAATTGCTCAAGTAAGGAATTATTATATTCAATGCTACTTCGGACCAGCCGGCTGTCCACCTGGATCCTGTTTAAGATAGTTTCGTAGATCTTAAGTTCTTCGTTCCGCTGTGATTTCTTTGTCGTCCAGTTGTTTACGGAAAGGGCTATCAGGATACCGGCCACCACCAGAAAGATTTCAACGATGCCGAACACCAGATATCGCTTCATCTTTCCTCCCAGCATTTCTTTGATTCTCAGTTTCAGGAATATTTCACTCATGAATGTATGTTTCAATAAATCTACAATAAATACCTATTCATATCTGAGGGCTTCCGAAGGATTCATATTGGCAGCACGCCATCCCTGGTAAATTACGGTGAGCATGGCAAGCAAGGCAGCAAGCAAGGCAGCCATCAGGAACAAGGGGATTCCCATATGGATCCGGTAAGGAAAATCCATCAGCCAGTTACGCATAAAATACCAGGCCACCGGCCAGGCTAACAGGTTGGCCCCCAGGACCAGGATTAAAAACTCTTTGGAGATAAGGCGAATAATACCTCCAACACTTGAACCAGCAACTTTCCGGACACCAATTTCCCGGGTGCGTTGCTCCACTGAGAAGGAAGCCAGGCCCAGGATCCCAAGTGAAGCAATCATAATAGCCAGGATTGCAAAGATGACAAATAGTCGCAGAAAGCTTTTTTCCTCATTGTATAATGAATCAATCTCATCCTGGTAAAAGCTGTAATCAAACGAGTTTTCCGGATTCACCTTCATATATTCCGATTCCAGGAAGGCAATGGTCCCGGGAATATCCCCGGCACCTATTTTGACAGACATCCAGTTCACCCAGAATTTGTCCACAAAAAAGCATACAGGTTGTATGGTATTGTGAACCGATTCAAAATGAAAATCTTCGGCCACACCAACGACGATGCCACGTCGTGCTTTCCAGTTGTCTGTGGCAGGATCAAGGGTAGAGGTCTCAAACCACTTTCCAATGGGGTCTTCCCAGCCTATATCCTTCACAGCTGTCTCATTCAGAATAAAAGTGGAGACAGAATCCATGCCGTATTCTTCGGAAAAGCTCCTGCCTTTCAAAATGCGGTTTTCCAGTGTTTCAAAAAAATCAAAATCAACGGTAACGATCTTAATGGATTTTTCGGCGTCCTCAGGAAGGCCCTCTGCCTTATAGCCCAGGTTGCTGGTTAATCCACCGGTAGGCTTCTTATTGGAGCTGGTCACCCTGTTAACTTCCGGATTTTTCAGAACCTCCTGTTTAAAGGTTTCATAACCAGTTGATGGGCGAGGGAAAATTACTACCTGTTCGGGATTGATCCCAAGGTCCTTTTTGCTGAGATGTTTCCACTGAGAATAGACCACAAGGGTAGAAATGATCATGGCAATGGAGATACTGAATTGAAGTACTACCAGGATTTTCCGGATGTTGAGGCCCCCTTTTTTTGCTGGTGGTCTTCCAAACAGAACACGCGCTGGTTTGAATGAGGAGAGAACAAAGGAAGGATAAGATCCTGCCAGGATTCCGATCAATAAAGTGGCAAGGAGAAGTAAAACGAGAACATTCCACTGTGTCAGGATATCCTGATCAATTGTTTTACCGGAAAGGGTATTGAAATAGGGTAACAAGAGCTGGGCCAGGATCAAGGCCAACACCATTGAAATGACAACCATACTTAGTGATTCTGCCAAAAATTGCAAAATCAATTGCTTTCTCTGTCCGCCCACCAGTTTGCGCAAGCCAACTTCCCGTGCTCTTCTGGTTGAACGGGCTGTTGCAAGATTCATATAATTGATGGTGGCAATGATCAGAATAAATAGTGCAATCACAGAAAATATATAGACGGTGGTGAGGTTTCCCGGGGGTTCGAAATCAAACCTGAGCCTTGATTTCAGGTGAGTATCAAAGAGCGGTTGTAACCAGTAACGTATATTCTCTGTAGCTCCTTCATCAAAGACTTCTTCAATGAAGGCTGGAAACTTAGCTTCAAGACTTTCTTTGGATTGATTGTCCGGCAAAAGGAGATAGTAGGCTACGGTCCCTTCACCCCAGTTCAGTTTCTGGCGGTCATTGTAAATATATTCGGCTGTGGACATGGATACCAGCAAATCCGGACGGATATGTGAATTATAGGGGTATTTTTTATACACCCCGGTGATCCTCAGCTGAGTTTCACCTCCGGGTATGCTTAAAACCAGTGATTTATCCAGAGGATCCTCTTCTCCGAAAAACTTCTCAGCCACTTCGTCGGTGATCACACAGGTGAATGGCTCCCTTAATGAAGAGGCCGGATCACCCCTGAGCATGTCAAAGGAGAATATTTTAAATATGTTGGAATCGGCCATCATCGCATTATCCTCCATGAACTCAATTTCTTCATACCTGAATGTCAGGGGAGAGGGATAAGATATCCTGGCAGCTTCTTCTATCTCAGGGTACCGGGATTCAAGCTCGTCAGCCAGGCGATAGGGGCCAATAGCATGGGTAAAAGTTTCGCCATTTGGGCTGGTATAGTCGAAAAAGAGCCGATAGATGCGGTCCCCCTTGGCATGAAAACGATCGTAGCTGAACTCGTCAACGATGTACAGCACAATATATAGACAGCTGACAATCCCAATAGCAAGACCCGATATGTTAATGAGTGAATATCCCTTTTGCCGGAATATGTTCCTCAGTGCGATCAGGAGGTAATTTCGTATCATAGGCAGTGCAATTAAATTTTAAACCAAAGAAAAGACGAATGTTTTTTGTTTTAGTCACCCCAAGTTATGATTTCATAGGGTGATATACTACTACCGTTTCTTATTAAGCACAACTACTGTTAGCATGATTAATAGATAAGCGATACATAGATAAACCAGGATATCTCCTATATAGGAATATACTGTTCGGATGCTTTTTGCCGGCATGTGAGCCATCATTATTTTGTTGTTGTGATCAAAACTGCTCATTTTCGAGGTCATCTCTCCATATGGTGTAATAGCTGCCGAAAGACCAAATCTTGTTGATCTTAGAATTGAGTGACCCTGTTCAATTGCTCTGAATGCTGCCATTTTAGAATGCAAAGGATCAATCCCCCGCCAATCTGATGAGGGTATGGCAACGATATCCGCTCCGGCATCTTTATTTCCTTTAGCCAGGTAGGGAAAGTCGTAGTCGTAACAAATAGCGCCTCCAATGTTCGAACCGGCAACTCTTCTGGTTCTTTGGGGGCCTGTACCCTTAACAGCTGGTTCACCTGGCACAGGTTGATGTTTAAAGTATTCAAATTCTATGGTGCCGTCAGGATTAAAGAACTGGAATTTGTTTTCATAGCGAAAAGGAGATTCTGATATGGGAACCACATACCCCGCAACAATGGATATTCTGTTTTTCTTGGCAAGCACACCGATTGAATCAAGCCATTGTTTTTCGTTGCTGGGCTCCAAAAAAAAAGCAGCTTCGTTCCATACGACCAATTCTGCTCCGGATTCAGCAGCAATAACTGTTCGTTTAAATATGGCTTGAATTACTTCCTCGTTGGATTCCATTGAAGGAAGAGGCAATCCGCTAATTTCAGAATCAGTACCTACGGCAGCCATGCTTATGGTTTCTATTCCCTTTGATTTGCTCAGGTCATATCTTATGGAGCCAAATACGAGCATGATCGCAATTATAGTCAGAGGGATTATCAAATCAAGCTTCTCTTTG
This sequence comes from uncultured Bacteroides sp., assembly GCA_964458155.1. Lineage (GTDB taxonomy): Bacteria > Bacteroidota > Bacteroidia > Bacteroidales. The sequence continues at coordinate 3,103 of CAYWGP010000133.1, read as the reverse complement.
CGATTCACCAGAACCTTTGCAACAGAAGCATTCACCCAGTAGATTATAAAGCTTAATCCGGCCAGGCCAAACAGGGATAGTGACTGCAACAGGGATATACTGTTGGACTGCGTATAGGCCGCAACACCCCAGCTTCCAAAGGGAGTATATGTATATTGAATCCATTCGGAAATAACCATGGTAGCTGGAAAAATCAAAACAGACCATTTATGACTCTTAAACTTCGCATACAACAAATACCCGGGCAGGTGGAATAGCGCTATTGGTATCGCATACAGGGGGATAACAAAATAGGGGACGGGATGAGTGATAATTTTTGATACAATCACAGACCAGGCAACCACGAGCGTTAATCCAAATAACACTCTTGATTTCCACCCTTTCGTAATGTTAAGATAGATTAAAAAGGGAACCATGGCAATCCATCCCACCATATCAATATTAAATGAAAAGTGAGAGGCAGTCATAGTGAGGATTCCGGCAAGTAACAACCAGAAAGGTTTAACGCTATTTACTTTGACTTGAAGATTTTGAATTAGTGTTTTCATCGCTTTCGTTTTAATGTCTGATACAAAGCTCAGACTTCAACAAGCGAATTCCATTAACAAATGATAAAAAGCGATTTTAAGTAAGAAGTTCTTTTCTCAGCCTGCTCAAGGAGATATTTGTTATGCCCAGATACGTTGCAATGGCGGTGTGAGGGACCAGGTTTTCCAGCAGGGAATAATGTTCTCTGAATCTCAGAAGCCTTTCTTTGGCGGTCAGGGAAGCATGTCCGATTTCTTTATCAACCTTATTCTGCAGTTCAATTTTCAAAACCATGTTCCCGAATTCCCTGGCGTCCACATGATCAACCATCAGGCTTAAAAATTTCGATGCATCCATGGTCCCTACTCTAATGTCGGTCAACGCCTGAAAATTTAGATTTGAAATGCCTTCTATTGTTCTTGTAACAAAAGGGGAAAGCACGGTACCCGGATTAAAAAACGCAATTGTTATTTCTTCCCCTTCAGGATTTAAAACAAAGCTTCTGCAAACACCATCCAATAAAAAATACTCATGGTAATTGTGGGTTCCCTTTTCAATAAAACAGCTTCCCTTTTTGTATTCCTGGTACTCAACTAAATCAATAATCTGCTTTTGTGAGTGACCAGACACCGGATAAATGGAGTTTATAATGTCTTCTATTTCTTTCATTTGGCTTATTGTATCCTAATATCGTATGCCATCAAGGCATCGCCGTGTCTGACATACAATACACCTTCATGAATGACCAGGCGGGCCCAGTGTTCCTTGGTCCCCAGGGGCACCTCGAATTTGCTTATCACTTCAAATTTCTCAGGGCCGGCTTCCACCAGGGCCACTTCTCCTTCACGTTCTGTATAGCAATAAAACAGGCCGTCGGCATAGATGATCGACCCGCCTCCAAGTTCCTTGTTCTGTGCCAGCATTTCCCCGGTATTCCAGCTGATAACCTGCCAGTCCTTACCAAAGGCTGTGGAGCCATAAAGACAGGTGTCAATTTTCACCAATCCACCCAACAAGTTCCTGAACTTCCTGTACCGCCAGACCACTTTGGCATCCCTGCCTTCATCCAGCAGTTCAAGCTGAACCAGTCCCGAAGTAGCAGTGGGATCAGCACTGCTTACCACCAGTTTGCCATCGGCATAGAGGGGAGTGTTGGCATGAATCTTATTGCGTTGTGTCTGTTCAACCTGCCAGAACATCTCTCCGGTTTCAGCATCAATTCCCATTATGGACCCCGAGCTCATGGCAATTACCAGGCGCTGCGCCCCCACTTCAATAAGAAGGGGCGAATTATAGGTGGCCTTTTCTCCGTTCCCTGTTGAGGCCCAGACGGTCTCCCCGGTAAAACGGTTTAGCGCAAGCACATTGTTATCCTTACTACCTGGCACACAAATCAGGTGATCGCCGTCAATGAGTACGGATTCAGCATAGCCAAACTGAATGACTGTATCGACCCCGAAGTCCTGGATAAAGTCTTTGCTCCAGATCTCTTCTCCGTTGAGGGCGTTTAAACAGTACACGGCCCCGGCTCCGCTTTCAAGATAAATGTGGTCGTCCACCACCACAGGGGTGGATCGGGTTCCTATGAAATTGTCAGTAAAATCCTTGCCATATTCTTTCTTCCATAGCAGATTGCCGTCAAAGTCAAAAGCAAACAGCGTTCCCATGGCCTGGGCTGAATCCTTCACTCCGCTTACATAGACTGTGTTGTTGGCAACGGCCACTGAATTATGCCCATGTCCCAATCCTTCAAAGGACCACAGCAGGTCTGGGCCTTCTTCAGGCCACTGTTTCAGCAGTCCGGTTTCGGAATAAATACCATCCCTGTTTGGACCGCGCCAGTCAGAATATTCACTTTTCTCAGCACAGGAGCTTAACAATACCAGACTGATCAGGGTTAGAGAAAGAATTCGGATCATATTTCACTGTTTAAGTATGAGTAAAGCCCAAATATATCTAAAAATTGTATTCTTCCCAGAACAGGGGAATTAGAAGAATACATACTTATTAACGGCCTTCAGGAAGCAAAGATTCAAGCTCATCCACCAGGTATTCCAATTCCTCCTCAAGCCTGGAGTTGCTTCAATAAAATTAATCCATAACTTTCGCAGGCTAACAGGAATTCTCACCAAACAATTCTCACCATGAAAGGCATTCTATCTATTACGGGAATTTTTTTTCTGGGCATATTTTTATCTTGTTCAGGCGGAAAGAGTCCAGGTACTGAACAGGAAGTAACAATGCAGGATGTACTTGTCTTTAAGGTCATGAACAAAATGTTTACCCTCACGGGACTGGAAGGTGACCCGCCTTACATCAACCTGAAATGTGATCCGGACAGGGCCATTGAGCTCAGGGAACAATATGAATACATTCAGCCTGGGTATCATATGAACAAGGTCATTATCATCTTGAATTATACTGTAAAAACCATCCTAATTACGTGTTGAGTTTGTCTTGCCTGAATCCAATTCGCTTTCGGTTCTTGTGCTCTGTAATGCCTTTATCCTTCTTCAGGAGATAATTGATTGCCGAATAAAGACAAAAGCCCTTATGATAGCAATATTGACCTGGA
>CAYWGP010000132.1:0-42154 GCA_964458155.1 uncultured Bacteroides sp. | reverse complement strand
AGCCATTGGGTCGCCCGGGAGTTTTATAGGAAACTGGAAGATCGGTACCCGAACAGTAAAAAGGCACATAAATGGAAGTGGCTACATTGTCCTGTGCCAGCCATACCACACCCCCGATCTCATCGGGCAGCCAGTCCCTGCATTGAATAATGGTAGCATACATGGTGTACCAGCGGGCAATGGTCCTTTCGCCGCGCCATCCCCATCCCCCGTTGATACGCATAAGTTTGTTCATATCATAGGGCAGATGCGGATTGGCAAGGGGGGATATTACACTCTGTCCCTGCTCGTTGCTTACAAGCATATCCCTGGTCATATCGAAGGGTGTTCCTTCGTAATAGTCCGAAAAGACCATCCGAAGATCTGCCAGTGAAACCAGGCTGTCGGGTTTCACCGAAAAAGGATGGTTTTCAGCATTAGGGTCCAGCTTAAGTGAGGGAGCCAGGAGGTCAAACACTCTCCATTCCCGTCTCCTTGCAGCCAGAGATGTCCTGCTCTCCGGAGCATAAGCATAACAGAAGAGAAAAGGCTCATCTTCTGTCCACCAGCCTGCTTCTGAGGCTACACTGTAGATATTCTCACTTGCCATAAAATGGTCCTTGTCATCCAGGTCTATTTCCTTAATGGTACTGGCATTGGCATTAACCGCTACATGCTCATCGGGCACCCGCTGGGCCACCCAAACTGAACCAACCTTTCCTTTCCCGGGTCCCAGGATTTCGAAATGCCACACCTCTTTCTTATCTGCAATGGTCAGCACCTCTCCATAATCGTTCCACCCATATTTTGAAGTGAGTTCTCCAGCCAGCTCAATGGCTTCCCGGGCAGTTTTGCAACGCTCAAGCATAAGCCGGCAGAGTCGCTGACAGTCGATTAGTCCGGCATCGGACTGCAACTCCTCCCTTCCACCAAAGGTCGATTCTCCAATACCAAGCTGGTATTGATTCATGGATGGATAGGCCGTATTCAGAAACTGGTAGGTTTCTTTTACCTGGGGGATCTCGCCAATGGGCATATGACTGTAGGTTGGCATGGCAAATGAATCACAGGCCACCCTTTTATACATGCTTGTGGTACTGCCCTCAGGATGCTTCATAGCAGGTACAACATCCATCCATGAACGTGTACGGTGACTGTCATCTGTATGGGAGGTAATCACCGATCCATCTACCGTAGCACCTTTCCCAAGAGTGATGGTGGTGCAACCATCGGCATAACCATCAACCCAGTCTGACCGCTGTGCCGACAAAGTCAGGGAGATAATAAGCAGGAAAGCTGAAAAGGTCATAGAATATTTCATGCAATATTTGTTTTAAATGAGAGTTACGAATATAGGCATATCCATTCATAGAACAGTTCCATATGCACCATTTTTACTTTCTTTGCAGTCACATATTCATTAGGGAAAAGTGAGCTATTTCAAATTCTTCATACCGGCCGTTATACTGATCTCCATCAGTTCCTGTTACAAGGAGGTGGAACTACCGCCAGAACCTGATGTGGTCTTTGAGTTGAATGTCTCACCTGCTTTACAAGAGTTCATATATGAAAGCAGGGATACGAGCTATACTATATATGAACCGGACATGGTTCTTTCCCTTGACGAGCAGCCCCTGGATCTGGATGAAATAAGAATCAGAGGAAAAACCGCGCTTCGATTTCAACGAAAGAGCTACATGGTAAAATTGGATCAGTCTGTTTCAATACCCGCCACAAATGGCTCACAGCTGAAGAATCTTCGCAGGTTCAAGTTAATTTCAATGGCCATGGATTATACCTATATAGAGAACAGGGTTGGTTTTGGCATACTGGAGGAGCAGGAGATCATGCCCCTTTTTTACAGGTTCGTGGAATTTGAGATCAATGGAAGTAGCCAGGGAGTGTATTTACTTATAGAGGATCCTGAGGAATTTTACCTGCACAGCGGCTCAGAATTCATCCTGCGCCGAGGGTATTATAATAGCATTGCAGATTCCGAATATGAACCCTCCTCCCATTTCATTCCCAGGGAAAGCTACGAAAACAGGTTCAAAGAGATATACAGCAATCTTACACAACTGCAGGGTGAAGCACTTTATGAGGCCTTGAATCAACGATTAGACATGGAACAGTATTTCAAAAAGATGGGTATTGATTATCTGTTGCAAAACGGGGATTATACAGACGAGGTCTTTTTCTATGCCATGGTTCAACAGGATCAAATCAGGTTCAGCATTATTCCCTGGGATTATGACGACCTCTTCCGAAACTATCCCCATGAAGTGGGAATTTCCTGGGGCACTGGCAATCTATTCTGGGATCGTTCTTATGCCTCCCACCAGGATATACTGGATGAGATCGGTGACAAAATGATTTTTTCCATTGAAGATGATCTGGACTATGCCATCGCTATGGATCCATATCTCTATGCCCGCTACCAGAGCACCCTCAGCGCTATGATTGAAAAGATGGATCCGGAGGATATTGATGCGCTGTTTGAGCGGGTTCGACAAGAACTTCTCCCCTACTACCATAAAGAGGACGTGGTAAAGCAATCCAAATTTGACCAGACGGAAACAAGCTTCAGTCTCTGGGAAGATAATATGGATGAGAAAAGAAACTTTTTAAAGAACAGGCTTCTGGCAATGAAGAATCAACTAAATGAGCTTGAGCCATGAGGTATACAGGAGTAGTTTTGCTGACAATTATAGTATCTCTTTCCGCCTGTGTTACAGATCCGGTTCCGGATTATGTTGTGGCAGACCTGACACTGGATGAACTGGAGGATAAAACAGAGTATGTGGGAGCTCTGGCCATCGATTCCAGATACTATAAAGGAGCAGATGTGGATAAGGTGTTGGTGAATGAGGTGCAAACTACCCCTGATGTTCTTCAATTAACTGTGGCGGGATTTTACAGGATTGAAGTATTCCAGGAAGGATCGGGCGGCTCAGATCCCCAGGTCATCCGGATTGTGATTCTTGATCCGGAACGTGAATATCCTGAATGGGGACTCCCTCCATGGACACCATCTGAGCAGGAAAACGGAGTGTTAGGCGAACAGTCTGTAAGACTTATATACCCGGCTTCTGCCCCCCTGAATCTGGCCCTGCCCCTGGTGGTTTTGATTGATGAGGAGCTGACTCTTTCGGACAGCTATCTTGATGCTGAGATCGCCACAAGCGGCTTTCGAATCAAACGGGGCGTAGGTTCGGTGCAGATCCCTGCAAATGGCAGAATGCATGGTCTGACAATAGACCAGCAGGTCTTTCAATTGAATATTGATACTATTGACAGCCCTCCTGAAAGCCTGAGTGGTGAACTGACTGCTGATCTTCTAATCAGGGCTGGAACTTATATCCATATTCCGGATGACCTGACCATCCCGGAAGGTATTAGCCTGAGCATCGAAAGCGGAACTTTTATTACTGTTGCTCCAGAGGTGAATATTTTTAACAATGGATTGCTCAATATTTCAGGCACAGACCTGGCTCCTGTGACTTTTACCTGCAGCGATGAGGAGGCATACTGGGGTGGATTTATTGGAAATGCAGCTGGAAACCGCATTGAAGCAAGCTTTGCTATTTTTAGCAGGAGTGGTTCCCATACCGGAGGGGAATATAGCTATGGTCATGCAGGCAGACAGGCTCTATTCTACAGTGAAAACGGGGAATTAGAGCTGGATCATTGTTATATGATCGACCATATTGGTCAGATTTTTTATCCTGTGTTGTGCATACTTGAGCTGAATGATTGCCTTGTGCAGAGAGCAAAAACAGGGGGACAGATGAATGAGTCGGAGCTTCTGATGAATCGCTGTATATTTACAGATATGCCTGATGACAGCAATGAATACAGGGATGAAGATAATGATGGACTCTATCTGAATAAAACCAACGCATCCATCAGCAACTCCATTTTTATGTATGCAAAGGATGACGGACTTGACAGCGGAGCCAGCGGAGGAGGTGAGGTGCTTATCAACAACAGCATCTTCGAAGCAAACTTTCACGAGGGAGCAGCTCTATCCAGTGGCGGAACAGTTAACAAGTTACATCAGATAAGCCACTCCCTTTTCACTAATAACGGCCAGGGACTCGAGCTGGGTTACAGCAGTCCGAACCACATGGTGGAAGTTGAGTCCTGTAGCTTTATGGGAAATGGAATCGGGATCAGGTATGGCGACTGCTATGAGTCGAAGCACAATGGCTATATTCATGTTGCTAATTCGCAAAGCACCAACAATATGGTCTATGATGTCTGGAACATGAACAGGGAGCACTGGGCCGCCGACACTTTTCACATGAGCTTTGATAATGTAGTGGTAAGCATACCCAATCACATGTATCCGGAGCTTAGCGTCCAAGAAAAATAAAAATGAAATGACACATTATTACCCTCTGCGCCTCCTTTTGTTTTCCTTATTCCTGGTTTTTATTCAGCAATTGTCTGCCCAGGAAACAAAAGTGGTTCGTGATCTGCGGCTGTGGACCGGGGCTGCAATAGAAAAATCCCTTGGTAAGGCCTGGACCCTGTCCCTGAAAGAGGAGATCAGGTTTAAAAATGACGTAAGTGAAATAAATAACTATTTCACAGATGCCGGCCTGCGTTACAACATCAATAAAAATTTTGCTCTTGATCTTGGTTACCGCTATACCAGGGATAAAAATTCGGATGACAGCTATGATAACCTGACGCGATACAATCTTGACCTCAGGTATAAAGGTCGCCTGGATTTTATTACCCTGACATACCGGCTGAGGTACCAGAAAGAAGTGGAAGGGTTTAATCTGATCGAACAGGGGACGGATTATGAGAAGTATGTCAGGAACCGTCTGAAGGTCTTCTACACCGATTTCAAAAAGATCACGCCCTATGCTTCATTCGAACTCTTTCAACTGTTCGAGTATGCCGAACCCGCTGAATTAGAGTATTTCCGAGTACAGGGAGGCATAAAATATGAGCCGGGTAAACTGGGTACATTTACCCTCGCTTATGGTTTCAACAGAGAACTGACAAGTGAGGAACCGGCACTGATTTCCATGTTCAGGATTAATTATACCTACAAATTTTAATGACCAGTACTACCAACAAGAGGGTCATTTTACTCCTGCTGGGCACCTTGTTCCTGGGAAGTTGCTATAAGGAAATTCAACTGGAAGATTCTGAGGCATGGAGCATATCAGGGAGGGTGCTTCAATTTGACCAGGTATATGCATTTACGGATATTCAAGAGGAGATGCTTCTCTACACCCTGCCTGCCGATACCATCCTGTCATTCTCACCCCAGGTGAGTTTTGGAGACTTCGAGTCTGTTGATTTTGAAGGCATTGCTTTAAAAGAAAATGAGGTGAATGAGCTTGGTAAAGTTGTAGTAAATCATCCCTACAATGTTACTGCCGTCTCAGGTGAAAGAGAATTCAGCTATCAACTCTACTTTACCAATCTGCCCCTGGTACATATTCATACTGAGGTAAAAATCCCTGATGAACCCAAGGTAGTTTCCTGGATGGAACTGGCTTATGCAACTGAAGATAAGGACTCACAGGGAACATATCTTTATACCAGTGATGCCGGAATTGAGATCCGTGGCAGGACCTCAGCGGATTATGAAAAGGTATCGTACGGCCTGGAGTTATGGGAAAACAAATACGGGGATGACCAGAGTGCAGCCCTGTTGGGAATGCGGTATGGAGAGGATTGGATCCTTGATGCCATGTATGTGGATCCCTTGCGCATGCGCAATAAGCTATCCTTCGAAATCTGGAAGAAGATGTGGGATGAGAAGAGTGAAACACCTTACAAAACACTAAATCCGGGTATTCAGTGTGAATTCGTTGAATTATTCATTAACCAGAGATACATGGGTTTGTATTGTCTGAGCGAAAGGTTGGATGAAAATCTTCTTAAGGTGTCTTCGGGCAAGTCCGGACATGAGGGGGTAATCTACAAGGCAATTGACTGGACCGGCGGAGCTACCTCTTTTCAAACGTATAATAGTGAGCCGGGAGAATCCTTGATCTGGGAGGGATGGGAACAGGTATTTCCCGACAGGTTTGCCTGCTGGGACCCTCTTGCCGAGCTGCGTAAATCTGTGGTATTTGATGGGAACGGGATGTTTACCGGGAGGATTGATACCCTGCTGGACTTAAATGTCGCCGCAGAGTACTATCTCTTTACAAATCTGATCCTTGCTCATGACAATATCGTTAAAAACTACTTTCTGGCCAGGTATCCGGGCACTTCCCAATTTCTTTTTACGCCATGGGATCTGGAAGGGAGCTGGGGAATCATGTGGCATGGTGGTGAAAGTTCCACCAATGGACTACTGCATAACAATCTTTATACGCGCCTCAGGGATCTGGATGTGAACGATTTTAACGATCTGCTTGAATCCAAATGGGAGGACTACAGGGAATCAATTTTTCAGGAGGACTCATTGCTGGCTCCAGCCGAGGCCTATGCAGACCTGCTAAATCGTAGCGGGGCCATTGAAAGAGAAAACCAGAGATGGGAAAGCGTGGATTTGGATATTGACCAGGCTCTCATTTATTATTCCCAGTGGACCTCCCTGCGTCTTGACTACCTGGACCTTGTATTCGATTAAAACTCGGAGGTGAAATGAAATGCAATCTCGGGGAAATTGTCCCGGGCCATTTGAAGTGCATAGGCTGATTCAGCCATATAAACCTCGCGGCCCTCTTTGTCGGTTGCCAGCTGCTGGTACTTCCTGAGCCTGAAATCTTTCAGCTTTTCAGAGTGATCTGTCTCTATCCAGCACGCCTTATACATGGGAAGCTGCTCATACCTGCATCGGGCACCATATTCATGTTCCAGCCTGTACTGGATCACATCAAATTGCAGGGCCCCAACGGTACCTATTATTTTACGGCCATTGGCTACACTTACAAAGAGCTGCGCCACACCCTCATCCATCAATTGCTCCAATCCCTTGGCAAGCTGTTTAAATTTCATGGGATCGTTGTTTTCAACATAGCGGAACATCTCAGGAGAAAAACTGGGCATTCCCTGGAACTGCAGCTTCTCCCCTTCTGTTACCGCATCACCGATCTTGAAATTTCCTGTATCATGTACACCCACTATATCACCCGGAAATGCTTCATCAATGATCGATTTCTTTTCTGCCATGAAAGAGGTCGGACTGGAGAATTTCATCTTCCTTCCGCTTCTGACATGTATATAGGTCTTATTCCTTTCAAACTTACCCGTTACGATCTTTATAAATGCAATGCGGTCCCGGTGATTGGGATCCATATTGGCGTGGATCTTAAATACAAATCCAGCAAATTTTTCCTCCGCGGGCAACACCTTTCGCTGCTCTGTTTCAATAATTCCGGGCGGGGGGGCCATCTTGACAAAACAATCCAGTATGTCCTGCACCCCAAAATTATTGAGGGCGCTGCCGAAGAAAAGTGGTGCAGTAACTCCGGCCAGGTAATCGTCCATGTTAAGTTCAGGATAGACACCTCCGATCAGTTCAAGATCTTCCTGCAATCGCTCACTATGTGGAGCGATTTGTTTCTGAAAATCAGGATTTTCCAGGTCTGTGTATTCCACCACCTCTCCGATGGTTTGCTTGTTGTTGCCGTTGAAGGACCGGAACTTGTGATCGAAACGGTTGTAAACACCTCTGAAATCGGGCCCCATACTTACGGGCCAGCTGAGCGGATGAACATGAATTTCAAGCTCCTGTTCAATCTCATCCAGAAGTTCAAAAGGATCAATAGCCGGACGGTCCAGCTTGTTCACAAAAACCATCACCGGAGTTTTCCGCATCCGGCATACATTCATTAGTTTCCTGGTCTGCGCCTCAACCCCCTTTGCAGCATCAATTACAATAATAACACTATCAGCCGCTGTCAGGGTACGGAAGGTATCCTCAGCAAAGTCCTGGTGACCCGGAGTATCCAGAATGTTGATTTTCTTGCCGCCATATTCAAAACCCATGACAGAGGTAGCCACGGAGATCCCACGCTGCTTTTCAATCTCCATAAAGTCGGAGGTTGCAGTCTTCTTTATTTTGTTGGACTTAACAGCACCGGCCACATTGATGGCTCCGCCGAAAAGCAAAAATTTCTCAGTCAGTGTGGTCTTGCCCGCATCGGGGTGACTGACAATGGCAAAAGTTCTTCTGCGCTCTATCTCTTCTTTAAACTTCATGCTTGAAAATGAGCGGCAAAGATAATAATTCCTATTTTTGAGAGCCCATAAAGTGAAAGATAATGGAGGATAAAAAGAAAGAGGGACGATATACCCGCATTCAGACGCAACTGGAGGCACTCCTTCCTAAAACTGACGATCCACTGTCCAGGATGGCAAGCATCTGCGCTGTGCTGCACCATAAAATGGATCATTTCTTCTGGACCGGCTTCTACCTCTATAAGAATGATAAACTTGTGGTTGGCCCCTATCAGGGTCCTGTAGCATGTCAGGAACTCGAAAAAGACAAGGGTGTATGCTGGGCTGCGCTTAATAAAGTGGCTCCTGTCTTAGTGCCCGATGTGCATGCTTTCCCCGGACATATAAGCTGTGATTCAAGATCAAAATCAGAAATAACGCTACCCGTCTTCAATCAGGAGGGTAAGATTGTGGCCATCTTTGATGTGGATTCTGAGCACCTTGCTTCATTCAGCGAAGTGGATAAGCATGCCTTGATGGCAATTATGAAGCTGATTTACAGAGAATTTTAATACTGAAAAACTAGGAAGCCAGGTCCCTGATCTTGGCTTTGATTTTTTCCACCGAATAGGGCTTGGTTACCAGTTCATCGAATCCAACATCAGAATAGTCTTCAAAAAAGAGTTCCGGATTATGCGCTGTTAATGCAATAATTGGTACAGCATTCAAAGGTGATGCCATCTCATTCCGGATATACTGGGTAGTCTCAATGCCGTTCATCACCGGCATCTCTAAATCCATAAAGATAATATCAATCTGCTCCTTTTCCAGAATCTCAATTGCCTCCCTGCCGTTCTGGACCATGATGGCCTCGTTCCCGGTTAATCTGATTAACTCGGAAAGCAGGTAACGATTGGTGTAGATATCATCAACAACAAGAATTCTCAGCATCTCGGTGCCCTTAAGCTTATAGACGATAAAAGTAGAAAATATTAACTAAATTTAGTGCTCACAGAAGGATTGGATGTTTGAATTGGACAAAAAGGAGATGATCATCCGTTACAGTGCAATCGGATTTGTACTGGGAATGGTTCTAAGTATCTTCGAATACACCCTTCTCCTCTATGCACGTGAGACCCCTTTCTCCTTCCGGGTATTTTCACAACTGCATGCTGAACTCCCGGTTCTTTACCTGCTCGATCTGATAGCCATCCCCGGACTGGTTTTTGGGGCACTGATTGCCAGATGGCGCTTCAATCAGCTAAATGCACTCTCAGAAACCATAAGAAATGAGACGGAGAAAAATGAAGAGATAGAGCGCTTTGTTAACTCCCTTATTGCCGGGGATTTACATAATTCTGCAGAGCTTAGTCTGACCGAAAAAAGCCTGAGCGACACGCTGAACAAGCTGAAAGATTCTCTCTCACGTAACAGAGAGATGGAACGTCAGCGTCGGCTGGATGAACGCCAGCGAAACTGGATTTCGGAAGGATTGGCCGAATTTGGGGATATACTTCGCAAATACTCCCAGGAAATGGAAACCATGAGTTATGCTGTGATTTCGGGCCTGGTCAGGTATCTGGAAGCCAATCAGGGGGCATTGTTCCTTACCCAGGAAGATGAGGGAGAGCTTTACCTTGAGATGATTGCCTGTCATGCCTACGACCGAAAAAAATTTCCAGGCAAACGCATAAGCTGGGGTGATGGCCTGGTTGGAGCTGCTGCCATAGAAAGAAAGGGATACTACACTGATAAAATAAGCGATGGCTATCTGAACATCACTTCAGGGCTGGGCAAAGCAAATCCCCGGTATCTTTTGATCGAACCTCTTGTTTGGAACGACCAGGTATTCGGGATTATAGAAATAGCTTCCTTTAAGAGGATGGAAGAGTACCAGATCCAGTTTGTCCAACGGGTGGCAGAGAATATTGCCACCACTATTAATTCCCTGGAGAGTAAATTACGCACCGAACAGCTCTTGAAAGAAACGAGGGCCCAGGCAGATAAGCTGGTGATTCAGGAAGAACAGGTAAGGCAGAATATGGAGGCTCTGAAACTTGCCCAGGAAGAGGGTGCCAAGCAGGCAGAAATCTTTATAAGTTTTACCGATACGGTAAACCACACCCTCATGCGTGCAGATTACAATACAGACGGGACTTTGATTTATGCCAATACCAGATTCCTGAAAAAGCTGGGCTATTCCGGGAACAGGGAGGTGGAGGGAAAGCATATTTCCATGTTTATCAATGAAAAGGATCATGCCTGGTTCAATACGCTCTGGGAGCAGCTTTCAAAAGGAGGGAGACACTTTGAGGGCTATATGAAGCACGAGACCAAGTTGGGTCAGGACCTCTGGACCATGGCCACTTACACCGGTGTGAGACATGATGACGGAAGTGTTGAAAAGATCCTCTTCCTGGCCATTGATTCCACCGAGCAGAAGAAACAGAGCATAGATTATGAGGGTCAGATCGAAGCAATTGACCGTCTCAATGCAAAAGTCATTTTCTCCCCGGACGGGAAACTGCAACTGAGCAATTCCCTTTTCGAAAAATCCCTGAAATATTCAGAACTGGAACTTGCGCAGATGAATGTATTCGATTTTTTCGGAGCTGCTGAACAGGAGAGGTTTAATGAAATCTGGGAAAAGGTGATCCGGGGTGAGCCATTCCAGGGCCAGATTAAGATGCGATCTAAATTCGAAGAGGAGCAATGGTTCAGGGCCACCTTCCTGGCGGCTAATGATATGTATGGGGAAGTGGAAAAAGTGATCTTCCTTGCCAGTGAAATGACCAAAGAAAAAGAGATGGAAATTGCTTCAAGGAAGCAGCATGAAAAACTGGTCCGGAAGGAAGAGGAATTACGTCTCTCCTCTCTCGATCTGAAAAGGAAGCTGGAAGAAAGCAATGATCTCAGAAAGCAGGAGACTCTAAAGTTTGAGAAGGAAATCAAACAGTACCTGCATGTACTGGAGGAACTGCCATACAGTGTTATAAGTATTAACAACATGGGTTTTGTGCTCTACTTTAACAGGCATGCGGAGAAACGGTGGAAAATTAAGCAAAAGGAGATACTTGGAAACAGGGTTGAGAAACTGTTCCCCGGTGAAAATACTTCTGATATTATTGCCGGATTTATTGACCCTGCCAGATCCAAGAGTACCGGTATTTTTAAGGATCAGGAACTGAATATTCCAGGTATGGAAATGGAAGTGTCAAATCTTATGGTGATCAGCACAGATCTTGTGGAGGAGATGCTTTACACACTAATCATTCTGTAGTACAATTGGACATTCAGTATGAAATACGTGTATCCGGCAGGGTTCAGGGTGTTGGATTCAGAGCAGCAGCAAAAAGACAGGCCAGGTGGCTTAGATTAAAAGGCTGGGTGGAGAACCAGATTGATGGTTCAGTGAAGATAGTGATCCGGGGAGATTCCCGGAATTGTACCCGCTTTATTAACTGGTGCAGAGAGGGAACTGCATACAGCTGGGTGGATAAGGTTAAAATAAATGAGATGAAACCGGAAGACCTGGGTCCCTTCAGGGTTATTTACTGATCCTCAGGGACAGGCGCCTGAGCAATGCAAGTATGCTGCTGATAGTCAGCCATGCTGTGAGCCCAAGGATTGCTGCAGACAGAATCACAAGCAGCCACTCTGAATCGGCCATAAAAACTGCCAGGTTCTCAACCATGGCCCAGAGGGTAAGGATCAGGATAAGCAGCATGGGCAGCATGGTGTACCAGACAGGGATTTTCCTGCTTGCCAAGTACACCGTAACCACACCCAGAGCAAGTGCAGCCATCAGCTGATTCAGGGAGCCGAACAGGGGCCAAAGTACCATTGCCCCCTGGCCTCCGGGCTTGAAGAAGGTCATGCTGGATGCAGCAAGCACAATGAGGGCAGTGGCCAGGTAGCGGTTATTCATGGGCCTTCGTATTGTCCCGTTCCGCCTTGTGAAAATCTCCTGCAGGGATATCCGCTGGATCCGGGCAGCTGAATCCAGGGTGGTGTTGGCAAAGGAAACAATGAATACAACCACAAAAGCAGCTCCATACTTCACCGGCACTCCCACGGCAGAAAAAAGATTCGCCGATCCGATGATAAAGGCGTCCAACTTGGCGGATAATCCGTTTGCAGAGGACCAGGAGGCATAGTGATAGCGGTAAGCATCAGCACCCTGCAGCAATCCTCCATCTGTCTCAAGTCCCATACCCAATCCGGCGCCGGCTGCCACAATTACCAGCACCGCCAGAAAGCTCTCGGTAATCATGGCACCATAGCCCACCGGAAGGGTATCCATCTCATTGTCTATCTGTTTCACGGTGGTCCCCGAGCTGGCAAGTGCGTGAAAGCCGGAAATGGCGCCGCATGCGATAATGATAAACAGCATAGGTGCCAGGTCAGGCACATCGGAGTCCGGACTAAATGAACTCTGGTTAATTGCCGGAGCTGAAAAATCAGGATGAGCCACAAAAATTCCAATGATAAGGAAGGCCATGGCGACCATTAACTGGTGTGAGTTAATATAGTCGCGAGGTTGAAGTAATTTTTGAACGGGAATGGTGGATGCAAAAAAGACATAGATGAAAAGCAATATACACCACACTACCACCGAGACATCCCTGCTCCAGGGAAATGAAACAGGAAAGCGAACTCCTAAAAGCACAAAGGCATATAATATAAACAGCGCCACTATGGACCAGATCAACTCATTCTTTCCCTGCCTTATTTTCCAGCCAAGCCAGACAGCCACCGGGATTTGTGCCCATACGGGAATAACCGATTCCGGATAACTCACAAAAAGTGAACCCACAATCATAGCAAAGACCGCCAGAACGATAAAAAGCAGAAGTTGCATAATAAATTGAAGCGCATAACGGGTTCGAGGGCTGATTATATCGGCTGTAAGTTCTCCGATAGATCTGCCCCTGTTTCTTGCCGACACCACCAGGGTAGAGAAATCATGGACTGCCCCCATGAAAATACTGCCTAAAAAAACCCAGAGAAGGGCAGGCAGCCAACCCCAGATCACACCTATAGCAGGTCCTACAATAGGCCCCAGGCCTGCAATGGTGGTAAAGTGGTGACCGAAAATTATATTCCGCTTAGCAGGCACAAAATCTATTTCGTCCCTGAATTCATGAGCCGGCATCAGGTTTCCGGCCGAGAGTTTAAATATCTTCCTGCCCAGAAACCTGCCATAAAACCTGTAGGCCAGCAGGTATCCCGAAATGGCAATAAGTACAAGCAGGAGACTATTCATGCATCCGAAGTTAAGAGTTTTAGCTCTATTTCACCCCTTATCCCTAGCTGGTCTTCCACAATTACCGCAGATCCCCTGATCTCTGGAATCCCTTCAACGGATTCCATTACCTCATTCATATCTGCCACCCCATTCAACTTCCGGCATCACAAAAGCCAACTTATCCGTGAGGGATGAGGAACATGCATGTGTTTTATATTGATTCGAAATCTTTTGCCACGATCCATCCTTCGCGGCCATCAATCACTTTGATGTTCTGCCAGCCGGAGACTTCTTCATTCACTTTGATTTTAGTCCCTTCATGCAAAATGAAAAGCTCAGTACCACTGGTGCTGGGGGAACTGCGTACCACTACCGATGGTGCCAGTATAATGCCTGCGTCCGGATCAACAATATCTCTGTGTCCGGCTATTGCTGAAGAAACACTCAACACAAACAATACCAGCGACACCAGAGCACTGATAAACGCAGCTTTCTTCATGACAATGTACCTGGAAAAAAGGTAGATCAGAATACCAGTCAGGATAATTATAAAAAAGATCAGAGCCAGAATACTCCAGGTTTGTTCGGGAAAGAGCTTAATAAATCCCTTCACCCATGTTCTCAGGAACAGTACAGGTACTTCCTCAAAAGTATCCAGCCGGTACTTTGATACAAATTCCAGGTTATTGAGAGCATCTTCATTTCCGGGCTCAAGTTTCAGGGCTTTTTCATAATACAGAATTGCATGTCCTATGCTGTTGGAACGATAGGCAGCATTACCCATATTATAATAGAGATCGGCAGATTCCTTTCCGTTCAGGATAATGGCATTATACCTTTCCAGGGCTTGCTCATAATTACCTGTCTGGTACAAATTGTTTGCATCAAGATAAAGTGAATCAAGATCCAGTTGCTCTGTACTAAGCTCCTGGAATCCAATAATTAAAGGATCGTTTTCCGAAAATGGTTTCAGGGCCGTGCAGCTAAGCGATAAGATCAGGACGATGGCAGCTCGTTTCATTTCAGACTATTTTCAAGGTTTCTGATTAATTGTACAGCATCGCTGTAGAGTCTGTCCATATCACTTCTTTCAGAACTTGGCGCAAATCTGGAAAACTCACTCTCCTCAATGATTCGAAGCAGTTCACTTTTCAGCTCGTCCGGAAGTTTCCTTAACTCAAGCTGATCTATTATCACCTCTCTGGAAAGTCCGGATGTCTCAATATTCAGCTTATGTGAAAGATATCCCCAGATTGCTTTCCCGATCTCTTCATAGAATCTGTCCGGATCACCGGTTTTTCTGAAACGATCTGCTTTTTTCAACCTGTTACGTGCCGATTTGCCTGCCTTCCGGTTGCGAACAAGTGTGAGATCGGCATTCCTCCTGGTCACCATGCTGATTAATAAAATCAGCACCAGCGTTAGCAGAAGGGCAATGGGATAGAGCCACCTGTACCAGCTTTTCCCGAAAAGCGAGCTCTTCACTGAAGTGAATACAGGGTTAAGCCTGGTAATATCTCTAATATCAGTTCCGAGATCTCTTACGCTTTCATGTATCACACCCGGGACATAGACACCTTCTGAAGTATCTCCGTTCTCCCCTTTTTCCACTATGAAGTTAAACTCTTCTGTAAGCGCTGTCTTATAAGAGGCAGTATGGGGATCGAACCAGGCAAATTGAACCGGTGCGATTCTGAAGCGGCCCGCATGTCTGGCAATAATCGGGTATTCAAAAGTAACTGAACCAGAGATCCTGTTTCCCGAAGTAGAAGTCTGCAAAGTACGGGTGACATCATAAAGATCATGGTCGGGAGGCAGGTTTACTTCAGGCTCGCCCAACAAGGGAAGATTTCCCGTTCCGCTAATGGTAATTTTCAGACTGAGCGCTTCATTTACGGCAATTTCAGTGGAAGAAAGCTCTGCTTTCAAATTGAAATCACCCACAGCTCCAGTAAAACCAACAGGTGTACCCGGTGGAAGCGGCTTTACATGAATGTTTACCGGTAGGGTGGCCAGGGTCACGGGTACCTCCTGCATACTGCTGAAGAAAGGATCATCAAAGAAGGCGTCAATTGGATTATTGCTTCTTTGTCTCTCTACTCTTTGTTTAACCAACCAGTCAGATTTATAAGGAGTAATCTTCAGTTCGCCTGTTTTTTGAGGGATCAGTATATGCCTCTGAATTACCTGGGTAACATATTGCTGCCCGTTGATCTCCTGCTGTTGCGCATTGGCATCAGCGTCAAGACTTTTTTTGTAGAATCCCTCGTAGGGCAGATCGCTGGCTGCTGATCCAGGTCGTGTACTAACCCGGGTGTAAATTTTTAATCCGGAGACAAACTGTTCTCCCACATAGACTTCCTTTTTTGAAGGAATAACCCTCAGGAAAACCGGATCATTCTCCGAGCTGTTTATGGACCCATCTTCAGAGAATCCCTGGTTTCCACCACCCGAAGATGCGCTTGCAGCAGCTGCTCCGGCAGCATTGACCACAAGCTCCACTATGTTGGTTCTGTACTCCTTTCTCCCCACCTTGACTGTACTGGCCGGAATGGTATAACTACCCTCGCGCATTGCCCTGAATATATAGGTATAAGAAACCAGTGTCTTCTGAGTCATCTTCCCGTTGACCCAATTGGAATGGGATGAATAAGATGAGTATGGTCCGCCGAGCAGTTGAAAATTATCCATGCCGGGGATTCTGACATCGCCACGTTCAGAACCCTCAATCACATACTGGAACTGATCGCCTGCCTTCACGACAGCTGGAGCCGAGGCTGTAAATACATCATCCTGAGCATTCAGCACAAGGCCGAGCAAAAGGAAAGCTGCTATCGATATCAGTAGTTTTTTGCTCATGGTCTTAAATTACCAATCCTTTTCTGTTTTTACCTTGGCTGCAGCCGCTTTTTTCTTATCAACTTTTTCCTTTACATCTTTCTCCTGCTGCTGAATGGCGTTCAGCATGCGCTCTGCATCTTCCTTGGATATCTCACGGGGTACAGTTTGCTGCTCCTGGTCCTGATTTTGCTGCTCCTGGTCCTGGTCCTGATCTTGCTGATCCTGATTCTGGTCCTTTTCCTGTTGATCCTGGTTCTGTTCCTGATTTTGCTGCTCCTTCAGTTTTTGTTTTGCATAGGCCAGATTGTACCTGGTATCTTCATCAGAGGGATTTTTCCGCAGGCTGTTTTTATATGCCTCAATGCTCGGAGCGTATTGCCGGGCTTCCAGGAGGCTGTTCCCAATATTGTGCCATATCATGGCTGATTTTTCCTTATCATCGGTCTGATCAAGAAGGGCCTGGTACTGTTTAACTGTTTCCTCATACTTCTTCTGTTCATAAAGGGCAGCTCCAGTATTAAAATCCGCTTCATAGGATTCCTGGTTTATGCTCTCTGCTTTCCGGAACTGTACTTCAGCTTCTGCATATTCGCCATCCTCATAGGCCCTGATCCCATCCCGGTTTACCTTGCGGTCATTTTGCCCATGGGCCGTAATGACCAAAACAAGCAACATCAAAAATAAACCTGATCTCTTCAACATCACATTATTATTTATCAGTTTTAAACAGGTTCAGGCGCATCAGAAAACGGTTCTTCCTGGAGCGAATAAAGAATTCCAGCACAAGGAAGAATAGTGCAAACCCGGCAAAATACTGGAAACGCTCGGCAAATTCTGCAAAGACACGGGATTTCAGTTCGGCCCGTTCAAGCTTATCCAGCTCATCAATCAAACTGTTTATACGGTCGCCCGGAATATATGCACCCCGACCCTCAGCAGCTATGTCCTTCAGTAGTTTTTCATTCAGTTTACTGACCACCACATTCCCATCCCGGTCCCTTCTGGTGGCACTGCTCCCCGGTGAAAGTGGTACCGGCACTCCATTGGGATCCCCCAGTCCAACTGTATATACCTTAATACCCTGTTCTGCAGCTCGTGCAGCTTCAACAACAGCGTCATCTTCATGGTTCTCTCCATCGGTAATTACAACTACGGCCTGACTCGGGATATTCTCCCCGGCTAAACGCTCATCCTCCCCGGATGAGAAGGATCTTACCGCCAGATGGATGGCTGAACCAATGGCGGTACCCTGTTTTGACACCATGTCGGGACCGGCACCGGAGAGAAACATTTTCACACTCGGGTAATCATCGGTAATTGGAATCTGAGTATATGCATCCCCGGCAAATACAATAAGGCCAATCTTATCATTGGACATCCGGTCTACCATCCTGTTAATCATCTGCTTGGACCGCTCAAGCCTGGATGGCTTTATATCTTCAGCCAGCATGCTGTTTGAAACATCCAGGGCAATAATTATTTCTCTGCCCTTGTGCTCTACTTCTTCAAGTCTGGATCCTATTCTGGGTCCGGATGCAGCAATAATTAAAAGCACGGTGCCCACAAAGAGCAGCAGAAATTTCCAGTGTCTGGCCCAGACTGAGGCCTCCGGCATCAACTTCTCAAGTAGAATACTGTCGCCCAATTTGTGCAGGGAACGCTTTCGGTGAGCCCAGTAGAGCATGTAACCGGCGATCATCAGTCCTGCTGCCAGCAAGAACCATAATATATCCTTATGTGCGAACTGAATCATGCTTAAGGTATCGTTCTGAATATGGTGTATCTCAGGAGTATTTCAAGCAGAAGGATTAGCATGGCTGCCAGCAGGAAAGGAAAATACTCTTCCTTTTTCTTGCTGAAATGCTTTACATCCAGCCTGGTTTTCTCCAGTTGATCAATCTCCTGGTATATTTCTCTCAATTTATTGTTATCGGTGGCCCGGAAGTAAGTTCCTCCGGTAACATCCGCAATTTTTCTCAAAACATCTTCATCAATCTCGACCCGCATATCCCTGGTAACGGTTCTGCCAAACATATCCTGGACCGGAATGGGTGCATTTCCCTTCGAACCCACTCCAATGGTATATACCCTGATTCCCATACCTGCTGCAATTTCAGCAGCTGTCACCGGTCCCACATCTCCCCGGTTATTCACCCCGTCGGTTAATAGAATAATCACCTTGCTTTTGGCTTTGCTCTCCCTGATCCGGTTTACGGCCGTTGCCAGTCCCATTCCAATGGCTGTTCCATCTTCAATCACACCAAAATCGATTTCCTTCAGAAAATTAACCACCACTGCCCTGTCTGTTGTCATGGGACACTGGGTAAAACTTTCACCGGCAAATACCACCAGCCCAAAGCGGTCATCCTCCCTGGCATTAACAAATTCGATCCCGACATTTTTTGAAGCTTCCAGCCGGTTTGGCCTGAAATCCATGGCACGCATACTACCCGATACATCCATACAGAGAACAATGTCAATTCCCTCTGTGCTGACCTGTTCCCACTGGTTGGACGATTGGGGCCTGGCAAGGACAACTACAATCAGGGCCACCACTGCCATTCGAAGTACTGCCAGAAGGTGACGCATCCAGACTCTGGAGGAGCCCGGTCGTTCATCCAGGTTTTCGAAGCCCGGAAGTTTCATAGGGGCTGTTCCTTTCCTGCCCTTCCATATATACCACGCTGCCATGAAAGGGATCAGTAGCATGGCCCAGAAGAAAGCCGGATATATAAATTCAATGTTACTCATCTACTCCCTCCTTCTTCTCTTCCATATTATAAAATAA
This sequence comes from uncultured Bacteroides sp., assembly GCA_964458155.1. Taxonomy (GTDB): domain Bacteria; phylum Bacteroidota; class Bacteroidia; order Bacteroidales. The sequence goes on along the minus strand of CAYWGP010000132.1, from coordinate 23,159 downwards.
GGGATAGGTCTTCTGCACAAAAATATAGGCGTTATTCAGGTTGGTCTGATTGTCCACGGGTAAGGGATCCTCCCTGGCGAATTTTACCAGGTCGGCTAACTCCAGCAGCTCTTTCAGGATGTCCTCCAGCAATTGATCCTCAGGATTGGCCATTTGGAAAGCTTGCAGAATCTCATCGGTGGTACTTTCCATAGCCGGAATATCGTACTGACGTTCAATGTAATGCCTGGTTATTTCGGTAAGACGCGAATAATACTGTTTCACCTCCCCCCTGGCCCAGATTTTTTCATCTTTGAGTTTGTCCAGTTCCCTGAATGCAATCACATGAGCAGGTTCAAGTGGTTTGTGATTATATTTTTCAGGATTTGTCTTTCGCCTCAGGTATCTTAATATCAGCCATACCACTGTTCCGACAATCAATAAAGCTCCCAGTCCTGCTCCTAACCAGGGAAGCAATTCTTTAAAACTAAGCGGGGTGTTAATCGGTGGCTTTATGGGTTTAATCTGCTCAGTTGTATCAACCACCGGATCATACACGTGTATTATCAGGGGCATACTTCTGGCTGTATCTACCACCCCGGCCCTTCTGTAAACCACCTCCTGGGATGGTACGATCTGGGACCCGGATTCAAAGGATGTGATCATATAATGCAGGTCTATCACGCTCCTGTCACCGGAAACAGTGGTGTCTGAGGATATTTTGGATAGTACTTCCAGGGTAAGGCTGAGTGTATCCTGTATTGATGGAAGCAAAAAATCAAGCTCACTGTCAGCATCAATCTTAAGTGTATAGGTGATCTGCTCCCCAATCATCAGCGAGTCTGTGCTGACGAGAGACTGAACACGAATCAGCTGTCCCTCTGCCGGAACGGTCAGCAAGAGAAACAGGCCTGCAAAAAACACTCCTTTTACCATTTCTATGCCTTGATTGATGCTCATTTTACCTTCGCTTGAAAAGTCTGATAAGAGGTTTAACATAATCTTCACCGGTCTGCATGGATGCACTATCCACTCCAGCCCTTGAAAAAATCTCCTTCATAATCTCCAGGTGGCTCTCCCACTTCATGGCGTAATTATCCCTGATCTTTCTTTTGGATGTGTCGATCCATCTCTCCACACCACGTTCAGCATCCAGGACCCGCAGCATCCCCACAGCCGGGAGTGAAGTCTCGCGCCTGTCATAGATATGAAGTGCTGCCACATCATGTTTGTTATTTGCGATCTGCAAGGAACGCGCATATCCTTTGTCCCTGAAGTCTGAAATAAGGAAAGCGGTACAGCGTTTCTTTATGGCGTTGGTAAGAAACCTCAGACTTTCTGAAATATCAGTGCCATGGCTTTCAGGCTTGTACTCCAGCAGCTCTCTGATAATTCTCAGGATGTGTTTTCGTCCCTTCTGGGGTGGAATAAACTTTTCGATACGGTCGCTGAACAGAATCACACCAATCTTATCATTATTTTCAATGGCAGAAAAGGAAAGAACTGCTGAGATTTCAGTAATCAGGGTGCGTTTCATCTCTTCGTGCGTCCCAAATTCACCTGAAGCACTTACATCTATCAGTAACATGACAGTAAGCTCCCTTTCCTCCTCAAAAACTTTCACATAGGGGTGGTTAAAACGTGCTGTCACATTCCAGTCAATACTCCTGATATCATCCCCATACTGGTACTCTCGCACCTCGGAAAAAGTCATGCCCCTTCCTTTAAAAGCACTATGATACTCCCCGGCAAAGATCTGCCGTGAGAGCCCACGGGTCTTTATCTCAATTTTTCGTACCTTTTTAAGGAGATCTTTTGTTTCCACTTATTTCTTTCTTGCTTCTCTCACTGTAAAATACCATTCCTCCCTGACCAGGGTCACATGTACCGTATCGCGCATAAGCTCATAGGCCCACTCCGACTCGCCTACTTTTTCATAGTCTTTGTTCAATTCTTCAAGCACCTTATCAAATTCACCATAATCACAAACCATCTTTGTGCTCCGGCAGACATCCTCTTTTGTAAAGTAAATGATCCAGGTCCGGGTCCGAAGTCCGTTTACATATTTCAGGTAGTTGAAACGCTGATTCACCACCGATTTGTCCCTCCTGAATTCCTTGTGATTGTCCTTCACCAAAACCAGCACCTCCTCCTTGGTCCGGTCGATCATATGCTGCCCGCTCAGTACTGCTCCGGCAAGCAATAATAAACCAGTAGCCAATATAAGTTTTGGTGTAAGTACGTTCATCAGTTTAAGCTTTATGGCACTTCCACGTGGTTAAGAATCTCTGATATAATATTCTCTGTGGTAATATTTTCTGCTTCTGCTTCGTATGTTAATCCAATCCGGTGACGCATCACATCATGACATATAGCCCTGATATCTTCGGGAACCACATATCCCCGGCGCTTAATAAAGGCGTAGGCCTTTGCTGCTTTTGCCAGGTTAATGCTTGCCCGAGGCGACCCACCATACTGTATAAGAGGCACAAACTGTGCCAGTCCGGCTTTCTGAGGATCCCGGGTTGCAAAAACAATATCAAGAATGTAATTCTCAATTTTTTCATCCAGGTAAACCTCCTTCACAACCGAGCGCGCCTTCATAATATCTGCAGGTTTCAGGATGCTTTTGGCCACCGGGAATTCGTCGGCCAGATTCTCTCTGACTATTAGCCGTTCCTCCTCCCTGCCCGGATAGTTTACCACCACCTTCATCATAAAACGGTCCACCTGGGCCTCCGGTAAAGGGTAGGTCCCTTCCTGTTCGATGGGATTCTGCGTAGCCATCACTAAAAAGGGACGTTCCAGATTAAAAGTGTTATCCCCGATGGTAACCTGTTTCTCCTGCATAGCTTCCAGCAAGGCACTCTGCACCTTGGCGGGAGAACGGTTAATCTCGTCGGCCAGGATCAAATTGGCAAAAACAGGGCCCTTCTTTACGACAAATTCCTCCTTCTTCTGGCTGTAAATCATGGTGCCGGTGAGGTCGGCCGGTAAAAGATCCGGAGTAAACTGGATCCGGCTGAAAGAGGCGTCGATTGTCTGAGAGAGTGTACTGATGGCAAGCGTCTTTGCCAGTCCGGGCACCCCCTCCAGTAAGATATGCCCGTCCGACAGCAAACCAATAAGCAGCCTGTCTACCAATGCTTTCTGTCCCACGATTACCTTTTGAATCTCCAGGGTGATAAGATCCACAAACTCACTCTCTGTCTTTATCCTTTCGTTGAGCTCTTTGATGTTTACGTCCTGAGTCATATGACGGATTCTTTTATGTTAATAATCATCTTGTTAATAATGCTTTCTAAGTGGAGAACAAAAATAGCAGCGAAAATGAGCTTTCGAAAGAAATAGGGGGTTAAAAAATGTTAAGAAAAGGGTAATTTTGTGAAGCTAATAAGAAATGATGAACAGGTATTTTATCCAATTGGCCTACGATGGCAGCAATTATTGCGGATGGCAGATTCAGCCAAATGAGAAGACTGTTCAAGAGGTTTTGGAACATGCGCTTTCCACCCTGCTGAAAACTGAAATGACCGTAACGGGTGCAGGACGCACCGATACCGGGGTACATGCATCCTATTTTATTGCGCACTTTGATCTGGATACGGATCAAAATACAGACATGAACAGCTCCTCCGAAATCTATGATCCCACATCCGATCGCTTCATTTTTAAATTGAACCGTTTCCTTCCCGGCGATATTGTGATTCATAAAATTTTCAATGTTCCGGATGACTGGCATGCCAGGTTTACCGCCAGATACAGAACTTATGAATATCATATATCCTCCATTAAACCCATTTTCAACCGGAATTACAGCCACTATGTATATGGAGAGCTGGATTTGGAAGCCATAAACAGCTGTTGTAAAGTGATCCTGGAGACCACTGATTTTACGAGTTTTGCCAAGCTGCATTCGGATGTAAAAACCAATAAGTGCAGTGTTACAAAAGCCCAATGGAAGAAATCGGAGCAGGGCTATATTTTTGAAATAAGTGCGGATCGTTTTTTAAGGAACATGGTCCGGTCTATAACTGGCACCCTGCTTGATGTGGGGAAGGGAAAAATGGATCTCAACGGCTTTAAAGAGATCGTGGAAGCTAAGGATCGAGGCAGGGCTGGTTCTTCTGCTCCTGCCAGGGGCCTTTTCCTTGTGGATATTGGGTATTAGTTAAGTGCCTAATCGCGTTTCAGCCTGGCACTGATAATTTCCTTTCCATCGCTTTCCCGGCTTGCCAGAAAGTAGCTTTCACCTCCGCTATGCTCACAGACAGCTATGGCTATGTGATCCCCCAAGAGCGCTTCATGATTGAAATTGATCTCAAATTCGCGGATATCCTGTTCAGCATTAGTAGCGGTGGTAGCCGCATCAATGCACCACTCCATATACCTCACATTGTTTACATGGCCGACGATATCCAGGTCAGAAAATGCCACCTGATGTTGCTTCAATAAGCTGCTTTCTCCTGGCAGGGTAATTTTAGACAGGGGCCTGTCAAACATCTGAATATCCTGAACGATCAATTTAAACTGTTCCATCATCTCTTTAGGACGGATCAGGCGATGCGTGTCAATATCCAGAATTAACCAGGCAGTACTGGCCATTCCGATGATTTCACCCTGCATATCCAGGACCCTGAAATCCCTGAGTGCAAATAGCCTTTCTGCGCCGCTGGGCCAGGTCTCCAGCTTTATCCTTTCGTTCCATACAGGGTAGCGCTTCATATGAATCCGCATCCTCGAAAGCACCCAGGTTGTCTCTCTGCTCTTCATATCATCGAAGCCCAGTCCCAGCTCACTGGCATGATGGTAGGCCACTTCCTGGAAGAAATTGGCCATGCTCGTAAGCCTGGCCTGACCCTTTGGGTTCAGATCAAAGGATGAAATGCTAAACTCCCTGGTGAAAACATTCATATTATTTACTTGTGCCAATACTATTCCAAATTTCCCAGGAAGCTTCGGCCTGGAAGATCAGCATATCATGGCCGTTTACTATACTTGCCCCGTATTTTTCACCCCTTGCCAGGAATTCTGTTTTTTCCGGATTATAGACCAGGTCGAATAAGAGGTGCCTGGAAGATAGTGCCCGGTAGGGAATATCAGGGTAAGTTTCAAGCCTTGGATACATCCCCAGAGGGCTTGTGTTTATTATCAAAGTGCTCTTGTCCACCAATTCACTATCCACTTCCCCGTATGTGATCTGCTTTTGACCTGAGTTGCGGCTCACCATTGTAATCCCAATTCCCAGCTGTTCAAGTACGTGGGCTACCGCTCTGGAGGATCCACCGGTTCCCAGGACCAGGGCTGATTTGTGATAGGGTTCAAGGTGTTCTGCCAGCGAGCGCCTGAAACCAGTGACATCTGTATTATCGCCCACCAATTCCAGTCTGTCCTCCCTCCTTCTGAAAGATATTGTATTCACTGCCCCAATGGCTTCTGCAGTCGGACCAAGTGAATCCATGAAAGCTATTACGTCCTGCTTATAAGGTACCGTAACATTCAAACCAGTAAGAGCTGGTTCTTTGTTCAACAGTTCTTTAAATTCGGAAATGCTTTCCAGGGGGAAATTCCTGTACTGTGCATCTATTCCCTCCGAACTAAACTTATTACTGAAAAAGGAAGCAGAAAAGCTGTGCCCCAGTGGATAGCCGATAAGTCCGAACAGACGCATCTTAAGTGGTTTTATTATTCTTTGTCAACCCGATCTCTATAATCAGAATCAGGGCAATGCCGGCAGCAGCCAACAGAAGTGCCAGCCAGAACTGATCTCCCTGATTCCCGGGGGAAGGTAGTGTATTCTTTTCGATCAGTGGTTTTAACACCCCTTCCACTTCAATGAATTCCTCCGTCACTTTCCATGGCCAGATCTTATTCAGAGATCCAATCATAAATCCCACAAGTAAGGCTATGGTGATATCGTGGTACTTTCTCAATAACCAGGAGAGCAGGTTTGCAAAAAGTATCAGACCACTAACTGCTCCTGCACCCAGTAATAGCAGATCCAGGATTATACGTTCGTTAACTGCATGAAGTGCAAAGCTGTATTTACCCAGAAGGAGCAGGATAAAACTCCCAGATATGCCCGGCAGGATCATGGCACAACTGGCCAGTCCGCCCGACAGAATTACAAACCAGGATGAATCGGTGGTTGTGGTGGGTGTTACACTGGTAATATAAAATGCGATACCTATTCCGGCCACAAGGGCCACTATTTTTTGGAAACTCCACTGTCCGATCTTTCTGCTTACCACGTAGGAGGAAGCCAGCACAAGTCCAAAGAAGAAGGACCAGATTAATATGGCCTGGTGCTCCAGCAAATATTCAAGCAGTTTGGCCAGGGATAGCACGGAGATAAAGATTCCGGCAAAAACAGCCAGCAGAAAGTTTCCATTTATCTGCTTCCAGAAAGATACCCAGCGTCCCGTAAAGAAGAGTTTGATGGCATTAATATTGATACCCTTTATTGAGTTTATTAATTCCTCATATATTCCTGTAATAAAAGCGATGGTTCCTCCGGATACGCCCGGTACCACATCAGCTGCTCCCATTCCCATTCCCCGGAGTACAAGGAAAAGGTACCTTGCTGCATTTTTCTTCAAAATCTTATTGTTTTCTGGAATGAAACTCCTCAGGCAGAACATCAAAAAAGGTATCGCCCCTCATGCCCCGACGAAGAGCTTCAAGTGAGACAACCTCATTGGGAGCAATATTTCCCAGGTTTACATTGGCACCGATCATTTGGATAAACATAGTCTGCTGAGCACTAATGGGCGCCTCCCATAATACATCATTTACGGAAATCTCTTTCATAATATCGTCAATCAATTCCCGGTTGGCCTTACCATCAGCATCGTAGATACCTAAGGTGCCACTTTCCCGTGCCTCGGCAATTACCTTCCAGGCACCCGTCTCAAGTTCGGTTTTCATGTGGGATACCCACACATCGTTGGAGAGCTCCACCCCTTTGATTTTACTTCCAATTTCGGAAAGTACCTGGAAGTCTTTGGCAAGTGTTGCAATGCATTCCAGCTTCTCCTCATGATTCATCCTGATGGTTCCATCTGAGACTTCCACATTAGTAAGCTCAGATTCAGAAACAAAGCGCCTGTAAGCGTCAAATTCCCCACGTACATAAAACATTTCAAAGAGCGTTCCTCCGAAATAAGGCCTAAGTCCTGCTGATTGAAACAGTTTAACTTTCTCCTTCAAATCGAGGGTGATCAGAGCTGTCCCAAATCCAAATTTCACAAGGTCGGTATAGGGGGCACTAGATTCTATAAAGTGTTCAGACTCTTTCAGACTTAAACCTTTGTCCATCATCATGGTAAGGCCATATTCGCGTTTACCTGAAGTTCGTTCAGGCACATGTGTCAGTGGGAAATTCATTTGACTACTACTTTTTATACTTTTGGATAATTCGCTCGATTTCTGCTTCCCTGGCGCCTTCAGGGAAAAAATAGGCAAATTCAGATTCAAGATCATAATTCACCCCGAGGGCCTCTTCAAGAAACTTGGCAGAAAGTTCCTTCTCCCCCAGCTTCAGGTGGCATACTGCCATTTTTATTTTAACAGACGGATCCTCTGAGTGATGTACAAAGGCTTCTCTCAAAAAACCAAGTGCTATCTCGTATTGTCCCTCCTTCAAAAGAAGTCCTGAAAGGGCAAGCCAGGCATCCAGATCCTTGGTATCTGTCCGGGTGACATATCCATAACATTTTATGGCCTCATCAATTAATCCCGCATCTTCATTGGCATAACCAAGATTGATCCAGTAATCGAGATTTTTATTGTCAAATTCAATGGCCTTCAGAATATATGTGATCGCCTCCTGCTGGCGCCCCATCCGATGGTAAACCATTCCTGCTCCAAACCACCCCTCAGGATCACTGTTATCCAATTCAATGACCTTCCGAAAGGCATCCAGCGCATCTTCCAGACGATCCATATTCTCATAACAATCACCCATATAGCAGTAAGCCTGAGTGCTTTCCGGCTCCACATCAAGGAATTCCCTGTAAGTTGCTATGGCCTGCTCATAATTTCCCGCATTCACCCAGACACTTGCCTTATTGAAATAAGAAGAGGCGTAATCAGGATTTATGGCTATGGAGAACTCGTAGGCCTCCACTGCCTTTTCAAATTGCTCTATTTTATGGTACACAATACCAATGTTATACCATACATTGTCTGAATAAGGATCGAGATCAAGATATTGCAGGTAATACTTCAGACTTTCGTCAAATTTATGCAGGCGATCATAGAAATAGCCCAGATCGTATAGTACAGAGAGATTCTCTTTTTGCTGATGGTAAGCCTGCAGGAGATATTTAAGAGCCAGTTCAAAATGCCGAACATTCTCAAACGCAATAGAAATATTGATCAAAGCCTCAAAGGTTTCATCACCCGATAGTTCCAGCCCCCTGTCAAATTGTGCTTCAGATTCCTTCAACTTTCCTGTGAGGCATAAAGCAGTGCCTTTCAGAAAATAACGTTCAGGATTATTCTCCTCCCATACAGGGATTTCGTCCAGTAGCGCCAGCGCTTTTTTAGGTTGTCCCTGCTCTATGAAAATATGGATGAACTTATACTTGATCTCCACTGAGGCCGGATGCTGCCGTTTTCCAAGATCAGCTGCTTCACGGGCTTCATCATACTGAAAATCGTCCAGGTAATAATCGATAATCTGTTCGAACTCCTCCACATCAAAGAAGATTGACCGGGTGCCACTCTTCATATCCTCATACTTTCTTAATAGTACCTGGAACTCCTCATTTTCAAATACTTGCTCCCTATTCTCACTCATCTATTTCCACAATTTGAAGGTGTAAAGATAATTGATATTTGTAAGATATATAAATATGCCCCCAAAAGCCCGTTTCACTCTTCTCTAGATATCAACTTTTTATTAAGATTTCTTTCTAAATTGTGCATTAATGAAAGACTTATCAACCGTCATCCCTGGTGCTGCTCGCGGATTTGTTAATTGTAAAGGTCAGCCTTATTCTAAAAGTGCCGACCTGGCGGGCAAATTGGGCGATTTTTTCCTTTCGGCATATAAAAAAAATGAGTTTGAAATTTTATCGTCTCACTATCCATGGACTTAGATAAACTGAGTATAGCGGCACAGAGGCCTGAATTATATGAGCGGGGCGACTCTGTGATGTGGACAGATGAACATATTTCCAAGAACTTATTGGAAATACACCTGAATCCTGAGATAGACTCGGCCAGCCGGATGCCGGATGGCATTAACAGGACCATTGACTTTATTTCAGAATTCTGTAGTCTTTCCCCCATGCGCATCCTTGATTTAGGCTGTGGTCCGGGAATTTATTTAGAAAAACTGGCTGAATCCGGGCACGATTGTACGGGACTTGATTATTCCAGGAACTCTATTGCCTTTGCAGAAAATCAGGCCAGGAAGAAGGGACTCAAAATTAAATATATATGCAAGAATTATCTTGAGCTTGATTTTGAGAATCTCTTTGATCTCATCATCCTTATATACACCGATCTGGGAGTTCTACTACCAGAGGAAAGATTAGTACTGCTGGGAAAGATCCATCGTGCCCTGAAGCCCGGGGGAGTTTTTATTTTTGATGTACTGAATGACAGGAATCTTGAGGAGAAATTTCAGGAACAGCAGACCTGGTCCTTTGAATTCGGTGGATTCTGGATGCCGGATCCCTATCTGGAACTGGCAAATGGCTTCCACTATCCGGAAAACAGAGTTTTCCTGATGCAACATACCATTATCGACGAATCGGACCGGATAAGGAATTATCGTTTCTGGACACATTATTTTAATGCACAGGACATGCTTGAAATACTTTCTTCCAAAGGGTTTTCACAAATTGAACATAAGGATAATATTCTGCCTGCAAAGGATATCTGGGACGGGGAAAATGTCACTTTTTATAAAGCACAGAAAGACGGATGAAAAATAGCTTCATTAAAATTTCGCAGAAGCTAATGCATGAAGTTTTGTGCAAGCTATTCCTGAAGTATGGGTTTAGCCGGGAAAAAGCTCTTTCCCTGGCTGAAGTACACACAGAAAATACACTTGCCGGAGTTAATTCTCACGGGATCAACCGGGTACCATTATTTATAGAATATGTTCAAAATGGCGTAATAGATGTGGATGCTGAAGCCGAAAAGGTGGAATCCTTTGGCAACATCGAAAGATGGGATGGCCATTTGGGACCGGGTATCATTAATGCGACCAGGTGTGTAAACCGGGCAATAGAACTGGCAAAGCTTCATGGAATGGGCCTGGTGGCCCTGCGCAACACCAATCACTGGATGAGAGGTGGGTCCTATGGCTGGATGGCTGCTGAAGCCGGTTGTATCTCTCTTCTTTTTACAAATACCCAGCCCAACATGCCACCCTGGGGAGGAAAGGACAGCCGCACAGGGAATAATCCGCTTATTGTATCCATTCCAAGGAAGGAAGGTCATATCGTTCTGGATATGGCCCTCTCACAGTTTGCATTCGGAAAGATCCATGATTATAAATTAAAAGGAGAACCACTACCCTACCCGGGAGGTTGGGACAACAACGATGAGCTTTCCACCGATCCGGAAAAAATCCTTGAAAATGAAAGAGGATTGCCCATAGGGTACTGGAAGGGTTCAGCGCTATCGATGATCCTGGATATGCTGGCGACCCTGCTTTCGGCAGGAAATTCTACCGGCAAAATAGGTGAAAAGGGGTTTGAGACAGGTTTATCTCAGGTTTATCTATGTATCTATCCTGAGATATTTCAAGATGGGAATTTACAGGAAAGGCTTCTAAATGAGATTATTAACTATACTAGTGATGTAGAACCCATGCAGCACGGTGGCAAAACCTACTATCCGGGTGAAAGAACATTACAGACTCGTGCTAAAAATACGAAAGAGGGAATCCCGGTAAATGAAGAACTCTGGCAAAGGGTAATAGAACTGGCAGCTTTATGAACTACTAATCATATTTTAAAAAAGGAACTTAAAATGGAATCTGTTTCACCTAATATTTTCGTCAGAGATATGACTGAAACCATTCATTATTATGAGCATCTGGGATTCGAAGTAGTTATGAAGGTTCCGGATGAAGGTGATCTTGTGTGGGCAATGATGAGCAATGGAAAGGTAAATTTTATGTTTCAATCATTTGAAAGCCTGGGCTCTGAGTTACCGGAAATATCAAGAGAAATGGGAGGATCCCTTTTATTTTATATCCAGGTAAAGGATATCAGGCAGTTTTATGATGTAATTCGGGATAAAGTGAAGGTTATAAAGGGGCTTGAGAAGACCTTTTACGGGGCAACTGAGTTTTCTATTCAGGACAATAATGGCTATATACTAACTTTTGCTGAAGATGAGTCTGGAGAAGGAAATTGAATCTGAATTAAAAAGAGGGGGTGCAGAACTCGTATCCTTTGTTGATATTTCGACCTTAACACCTAATAAAAACAGAGGATTTCCCCATGCCATAATGCTGGGAATCCCTCTGTCTCCTGATTACATCCAAATCCTGAGCAGTACTCCGGATTATATTCAACAAATGCATGAGAGTAATCAGATTCATGAAGATGAATTTCATGTAAAAGAGAGGCTTACAGACAAACTTGCTGATAAGCTTGCAGATGACCTCTCAGTCAAAGGATATTCCGCATACTCTCAGTCTGAATATAGTCTGGAGCTGAAAGGATGTTATAACGAGGAAACAAAAGTCAGCCCCCTGCCACACAAGACTATTGCTGGCATGGCCGGCCTGGGATGGATTGGCAAACACAATCTCCTGGTAAGCTCCGAATACGGAAGCGCCATCAGTATTTGTACCGTGTTGACCGATGCTCCTTTAAAGACAGTGGCACATTCTCCTCCCGGCTCACCATGTGGCGACTGCAGCATTTGCATTGATATATGTACAGTTGAAGCTCTTAAGGGGAATACCTGGACTATGGATACCTCCAGAGATGAATTGCTTGATGTATACAGATGTACTTCATGTTTGAGATGCCTGGCCCTTTGCCCATGGACCCAGAAATACATGAAGGATAATATACTTTAGCTCAGTTTAGGGATATGATTCTTATTGCCTTTTCCCTACCTTTATTTTAATATATCCAAATACCACTATGAGAAACTTACAGCCTATGCAGCTATTTCCAATTCTTTCAATGCTGTTCATCTTTTTCATCTCCTGTTCTCAGAATAAGAACCAGTCTGAAACTGAGAATGCATTACCGAACATCCTGTTCATCCCTGTTGATGATCTTCGTCCGGAGATGGGAGCTTATGGAGACACTACGATTATTACTCCCAACATGGACCGTCTGGCCGGGCAGGGAGTTACTTTTATGCGGACCTATTGCCAGCAGGCCGTATGCAATCCTTCCAGGGCCAGTCTGCTTACAGGTCTTCGTCCCGACTCCATCAGGGTGTGGGACCTGAGAACAGATTTCAGGGACAATGTTCCTGATGTTGTTACCCTGCCCCAGTATTTCAAAGAGCGGGGATACACAGCAATAGGCCTGGGTAAAACATTCCACAATAATGACCCGGATACCATATCATGGACGGTAATACCTGAAAATATTCATGGCTTCCCCTTTGATCCGGATGCGGTTTATGCCAATGAGGAGAACCTGGAGATCCAGCAAATGAAGATTCAGGCTTTGAAGGATCAGGGAAGGTCCAGAATTGATCAGCTTGGACACTGGTATGTGAAGGCAAATGCCACGGAAAATGCCGATGTGGATGACGATGTCTATTATGACGGGGCACAGACCACCAGAGCCATTGAAATTCTGCAGGACCTGAAAGCCGCTAACAAACCTTTCTTTCTCTCTGTTGGCTACTACCGGCCACACCTTCCCTTCAACGCTCCCAAGAAATACTGGGATATGTATGAGCGGGAGAACATTCCCCTGGCCGTAAATCAATTTGTACCTGAAGGAAGTCCCGCATATCTGGTTCACGGAGAAGCAGAACTACGTGGTTATTCCGATTGCAATGATCTGCCCCTGCCCAATGAAAATCCCTGGGATGAAGACCGGCAAAGAGAAGTTAAGCATGGCTACTATGCCAGTGTATCCTATACAGATGCTCAAATTGGCAGGCTCCTTGACGAATTGGAAAGACTAGATTTAGCTGAAAACACCATCGTCGTACTCTGGGGGGATCATGGCTGGAAACTGGGTGAGCATAATGGATGGTGCAAGCAGACAACATATGAGATAGATACCAGGGTCCCCCTCATTATTAGTGGCTATGGCGTAGGTGCAAAAGGAAAAATGAGCTCAGCACTTACCGAGTTTGTAGACATCTACCCCACTCTTTGCGCTTTGGCAGGTTTTCCTGTTCCGGAGCATTTGCAGGGCAGCAGTTTACTCCCCTTGCTGGATGATCCTGACCGGGAGTGGAAGAATGCCGCATTCAGTCAGTTCCTTCTGGGGCGATTTGGCCGCACTTCAACTGTTGAAGGTGAACAAATGGGTTATGCTATCAGAACAGATCGCTACCGCTATGTTGAATGGTACGTATGGAATGCCGGGGAAAATGTGCCCGGCGAACTTCTATGGAAGGAACTATTCGATCACCAGATTGATCCCCAGGAAAACAAAAACATAGCTGAATATCCTGAGTCGGCCGGTATTGTTGAGTCTTTATCCCGACAGCTCAAAAAAGGATGGAGATATGCCAAACCAAATATTTAAGCAGAAGAATAGAGTGAATAGATTGTCCGGCGCCATCACACCGGTCCTGATCACACTTGCTCTTTTATTTTCCTTTTCTTGTAGATGGGTTGTCAGTGATGGAGCTCAGAGCTCCTCAAATCTCAGAATCATCAGCTACAATGTATGGTATGGTTTTACCAAAGTGCCGGAAAGAAAAGAGAGCTGGATTACCTGGATGAATGCACAGAATCCAGATATAGTATCCCTGCAGGAACTCAACGAATTCTACCCTGGAAAATTAGCTGAAGATGCACTGAGCTACGGTCATCCACACAGCGTTCTGCTTAAGGAAGATGGATTTCCAACCGGAATCACATCTCGCTTTCCCATTGAGGATGTACACAGAGTGACCGAAGGATTCCATCATGGGCTATTAAGGGTCAGGATAAAGGGGATATACTTTTACGTGATTCATTTACATCCTTCCAACTGGGAAACAAGGAAAAGTGAAATCGATCAGATACTGATGGATATTGCTTCTCTTCCTGCGGGATCGGAGGTAATTCTTGCCGGAGACTTCAATACTTTTTCTCCCCTGGATTCTGCCTATTATTCCCATGGCAGGCTGGAACCTTTTTTCAATGAACGTGATTTATTGTATGGCGAAAATAACCTGAACAAGAGTCAGCTGGATTATTGTGTCATCCAGGAGGTTCTGGACTTTGGACTCATTGACCTGGAGGCCGGTGAGCGTAACTCTTTCTATGATTTTGCCGGCAGTTTTCCCACCCAGATTGAAAAGGAGGGGGAGCACGGGGATCAGAGAAGACTGGATTATGTTTTTGCAACGAAAAACCTTGCTTCAAAGGTCATCAGGGCAGAAATCATCACCAGTGATACGACTCTTATTTTATCAGATCATTTGCCGGTCCTGGTGGATATCAGATACAAATAGAGCTAACTTATAGAAACTACTCCTGACCCCGGGTATAATCGTGGCTGCTGGGTCATTCAATAAATTTGTATATTATTCCGATAAAACGGGTAAAGATTTATAATCATCCTTCAGTTATTTCCAGAGACGGGATGCCCGGATGGAAATAACTGTTTAATCAGTAAGCTAAACTCATAAACATCACATTGTAATGAAAAATCTTACCCTACACTTAACGCTGCTTGCCATGGCACTGTGCCTTGGAAGTTGTACCTTTAATGATATGAATTTTGATCAGTTCCCTTCACTGATTATTTCCAATGCGGAAGTAGAAATGCTTATCTATCTTCCCGATGCAGAAAATGGCCTCTATCGTGCCACCCGCTTTGACTGGTCAGGGGTGGTTGGGAGTGTTCAGTATAAGGGACACGAGTACTTTGGGTACTGGAAGGACGAGCACGATCCTTTATTTCACGAAGATCTCCCGGGTCCGGTTGAAGGTTATATTAAAGCTGGTCTGGGTTATGACGAAGCCGAAGCCGGTGGCAAGTATGTCAGGATTGGCGTGGGCGTGATCGAAAAACCCGATGAAAAAGAGTACAGTTTCAGAAATTTTTACAAGCTTCTGGACCATGGAAAATGGACCATTGATCATGGTGCTGACTGGGTTTCATTTAAACATGAATTAAACAGTGATATAGGGTATAGCTACATTTATGAGAAGATCATAAAACTTAAGAATGATGGTTTTATCATTGAACACAGCTTACAGAATACAGGAACAAAGCTCATAGAGACGGATCAGTTCAATCACAACTTTTTTATGATAGATGGCGAACATAGTGGTAAAGCTTTCAATATTAATTTCCCCTACCCTGTTACAACAATGGATGATCCTTCAGGCTTTGTTGAGCTTGATGGCAATGAGATCAATTTTGTCAAGGACCTGGCAGAAGACGAGTCCTTCTACCTGCTGCTACATGGCTATGGTGAGGATTTAAGTGATCACATGGTAACAGTTGAAAATCGTAAAACGGGTGCCGGAGTTACTTTTGGGATAGACAAGCCTCTTTATCGCATGGCATTCTGGGCATGCCATACCACCCTATGTCCGGAGAACTTCATATGGATCTCCCTGGAGCCCGGCGACAGGGATCAGTGGAAATCTGAATACACGCTTTTCGTTAAATAAGTCATATGAATAAGAATGTTTTTAATCGATTACTATTCCTTGCTGCAGCTGGTGCTGTGATCCTCTTTTCCACATCCTTGAATGCCAGGGGAAACAGCCCGGATACTGTCAGGGTCTACTACCTGGGGGGACAGTCAAATATGGATGGCTTTGGTTTTAACAGGGACCTGCCTGAATCATTAGCTCATATAAACGGGAATGTCTGGATTTTCCATGGTAACCAGGCAGGTGATGATTTGCCCGGGGGTGGACTGGGATTATGGGCACCTCTGCAGGCCGGTCACGGTACAGGGTTCCAATCGGATGGGACAGCTAATGTGTACTCGGATCGTTTCGGCCTGGAACTATCTCTGGCCAGTCGCTTGCAGGAATTATATCCAGGAGATCGAATTGCTCTAATTAAATACTCCCGGGGAGGTACATCCATTGACAGTCTGGCTACTGGCCGGTTTGGATGCTGGGAGCCTGATTACCAGGGAAGCTCAGGCATCAATCAATACGATAATTTTCTCCTTACGGTGAACACTGCCATGAATGCGGCCGATATCAACGGAGATGGTACCAAGGATATATTAATTCCGGCAGGCATTGTCTGGATGCAGGGTGAGTCAGATGCCAGCTTTAACGAAGAAATCGCTGACAGATATTATGACAACCTCAAAAGGTTGATGGATCTTATTCGCGCCGGTTTTCGTTGCGATGATCTTCCTGTGGTTATTGGAAAGATATCGGATTCCTGGGATGATCCAGATGATGGAAAGGTATGGGATTATGGCGAACTGGTTCAGTATGCCCAGGAAAAATATGCCAGAACCGATGGAAATGCTGCCATTGTAAGGGATACCCGATACTATAAATATTCTGATCCCTGGCACTACGACAGCGAGGGGTATTTGGATCTTGGGAAAAGATTTGCAGAGGAACTCTATCGACTTGAACATAGATTAAATATTCGGCCATGAAAAGAAGGACATTTATCAGGAACAGCGTAATGGGCGCAACAGCCCTGGCTACAACTCCATTGCTATCCAGTATTGCTCAGGAAAAACCACTTCGGATATCCCTGGCGCAATGGTCGCTGCACAGGAGTTTTGAAGATGGCAGCCTTGATCCGCTTGATTTTGCCTCCATTGCCATGGAGAAATATAATATCGATGCCGTTGAATATGTGAATGGTATTTACCCTGACAAGGGTAACGATGCAAAGTTCTGGAAGCATATGAAAAGGCGTTCCGACAATGCAGGGGTACTTAACCTGGTGATGATGGTCGATGATGAAGGTGATCTGGGAGCAGCCAGTGAAAACGAGCGCTTACAGGCAGTGGAGAATCATTACAAATGGGTCGATGCAGCGAAACTATTGGATTGTCATACCGTACGCGTCAATGCCTTCGGAGATGCTGACAGGGAAATATACAGGATGGCCATCATGGATGCAATGTCCCGACTGGCCGATTTCGCTGCTGAAAAGAACATTAATATCGTTATTGAAAACCATGGATTGTTCAGTTCCGATGCCGCATTAATTGCCGGGATTATCAAGGAAGTGAACCGTCCCAATTTCGGTTCTTTCCCCGATTTCGGAAACTGGTGTCTTTCAGCCAAATGGGGAACAACACAGGGCGATTGCGATAAGGAATACGACAGATATCAGGGAGTGAGCGAACTTCTCCCCTATGCTAAAGCCGTCAGTGCCAAATCCTATAACTTCAATGAAGAGGGGGAGGATACAAAGATTGACTATTACAGATTGATGAAAACTGTAAAGGAGTCTGATTACAAAGGTTATATTGGTATCGAATACGAAGGAATGGAGAAAAGTGAGCACGAAGGAATCCTGCTTACCAGAGAATTAATGAATAATGCCTGGAATAAGGCCTAAACAAACAAATTATGAGAAACTTCATCTACCTTCTTGCCCTGCTGGTCCTTACAGGATGTGCCACGGACAAGAAAACCGAAAGCGAAGCTGTAGCTTCATTCATGGATCTGCAGAAACCTGAGGAAAACCCGATTCTGAGTGCCGATTCAAGCTACACCTTCCTGTGCCCAATCAAGAATGAACTGGTGCAATGGCAAAAGGCAGATGTATTTAATCCAGCCGCAATAGTAAAAGACAACAAGATCCATATGCTTTTCAGGGCTGAAGATGACCCGGGAGCCATTCTGGGCGGACGAACCTCCAGGATCGGGCTGGCCACCAGTGAGGACGGATTGAACTTTGAGATTTATCCTACTCCGGTTTTATATCCCGATAGCGGTGAGTTTCTGCAATATGACTATCCCGGGGGATGCGAGGATCCCAGAGTGGTAGTAAGTGCAGAAGGCCTGTATGTGATGGCCTATACCTCCTGGAACCAGGATGTGGCCAGGCTCAGCATTGCCCACTCCACCGATCTGATACACTGGGAAAAAAAGGGTCCTGCCTTTGCCAGAGCCTACGATGGCAGGTTTCTGGATCAATGGTCCAAGTCCGGATCCATTATCACCAGGCTTGAAGGTGAAGAGCAAATCGTGGCCATGATCGATGGTAAGTACTGGATGTACTGGGGCGAACAGTTCATCAATCTTGCCTGGTCTGAGAATCTCTATGACTGGTTCCCTGCAGTGGATGAAGCAGGTGATTTGAAGGCAGTTATCGAGACCCGGCCCGGGTATTTTGACAGTAACCTTACTGAATGTGGTCCGCCCGCTGTAATCACAGACGAGGGAATCATACTGCTTTACAACGGTAAAAACTCAGATGGCGACGATGCCACCCCCGAACTGCCCAGGGGAACCTATTCGGTTGGAAAAATCGTTTTTGATCCTGCCGACCCTGAAAAGGTCCTGTTCCGCTCAGATACCTGTCTCTTGAAACCCACCCTGCCTCATGAGCTTACAGGTCAGTATAAATCCGGAACTACCTTTGCCGAGGGCCTGGTACGTTATCAATCAAGGTGGTTCCTGTATTATGGGACTGCCGATTCCTATGTGGGTGTCGCCGTATCGGAATGACAGGATATAGTCACTTCTTTATCAATCAAATAACTATTACTGATGAGTATCCGATTTTCAGGAAGCCTTATTCTGGCCATATGCATGCTAAGTATGAATCTCCCTGCCCAGGAGATCCCGCTACCGGAACATCCCAGGCCTGACTTCCAGCGTGAAAGCTGGATCAATCTCAATGGAATCTGGGCGTTTCAATTTGACAGTCTTGATCAGGGTCTGGAAAGGGAATGGTTCAAACGGCCCATATTTACTGATGAAATTAAGGTACCCTTCCCATGGGGATCCGAACTTTCAGGCGTAGAAAATCTGGCTCATATGGCCTGGTACAGCAGGAGTATTGAAATTCCCGAGGCCTGGAGCGGGAGCAGAACCTTCCTGGTTATCGGGGCGTGTGACTGGCTTACCACCATATGGATAGATGGTGAACTTGTAGGTGAACATAAGGGAGGATATACCCCATTTGAATACGATATCACAGAATTCACCACTTCCGGGAAGGCCCATCAGCTGGTTCTGCGGGTGGATGATACTCCTCATTCATACAAACTGGAGGGGAAGCAGGGCTATGGCGAAGCAAAGGGAATCTGGCAAACCGTTTATATGGAGAGCCGGGGGAGCATTGCCATAAGCCATATCCATTTCACTCCGGATATTGACAAGGGGCTGGTCAGGATAAACGCCATGCTGGATCGTGCGGCAGAGGAAGACCTTTATATTAACATTTCATTTCCGAACCAGGAGATAGCAGGAATGATATCCTCTCCCAAGATTGCAAAAAAAGAGCAGGAGCTTGAGTTTGAGGTATCCGTTCCCAATGCGCAACTATGGGATCTGGATAATCCCTACCTCTATGATCTGAAAGTTCAGCTCCATAACAATCAGATTGTATTTGATGAGCTCTCAAGCTATTTTGGAATGAGGAAGATCAGTATTATGAATCTTCCTGGAACAAGCTACCCCTATGTGGCTTTGAACAACGAACCTGTTTACCTGCAGCTTAGCCTGGATCAGGCCTACCACCCCGAAGGCTTCTATACCTACCCCAGTGATGAATTTATGCGGGATGAGATTATCAGATCCAAAAAGATAGGGCTTAATGGTAACCGGATTCATATTAAAGTGGAGGTCCCACGCAAATTATACTGGGCCGACAAGCTGGGCTTGCTGATTATGGCAGACGTTCCCAATTTCTGGGGCGAACCTGGTGAGCAAGCAAGACAGGAATGGGAATACGCCATGCAAGAGATGATCAAGCGCGACTATAACCATCCTTCAATCTTTTCATGGGTTCTTTTTAATGAAACATGGGGACTCTTTTCGGGTAAGGGCAATGATCGCGCTTACCTCCCTGAAACCCAGCAATGGGTGAAAGAGCAGTTTGACGAAGC
This sequence comes from uncultured Bacteroides sp., assembly GCA_964458155.1. Taxonomy (GTDB): domain Bacteria; phylum Bacteroidota; class Bacteroidia; order Bacteroidales. Next base: position 3,008 of record CAYWGP010000132.1, on the reverse strand, counting down.
AAAACAGCTCGACCAGAGCAGGCTCATCGAGGATAATTCACCCTGCAACTATGATCATGTGAAGACCGACCTGAATACCTGGCATGCCTACCTGCCTGGTTATAAATGGAGCGAATTCCTGGACAAAGTTGTTGACAGTACTTATGCAGGTTCCCCATGGAATTTTATCGGGGGTAATAAGCAGAGCAGGGTTCCCATGCTGAACAGCGAATGTGGAAATGTCTGGGGCTATTGGGGAAGCACGGGCGATGTTGACTGGAGCTGGGATTACCATATTATGATAAACGAATTCCGGAAGCATCCTAAAATTGCAGGATGGCTCTATACCGAACATCATGATGTGATCAATGAATGGAACGGCTACTATAAATACGACCGGACTGAAAAATTTACCGGATTTTCAGAGTTTATACCGGATATGGAACTAAGTCATCTGCATAAGGATGTTTACCTGTCCACCGGATCGGATTTATGCCTTTCGGTGAGACCAGACGGATTGGTCAAGGTGCCACTATATCTGTCGATTATGACAGATCAGGTACCACCCGACCACTTTATTCTTGACTATGAACTGTCGGGAAGGGATATGCACGGGAAATTCAAACATATATTTCTGAAAAGCGAGATCCTTGAGTCTCTCCCTTATTTCAATGGCGAAGTGACACCCCTCTCGGTACGAATGCCTGAAACACCCGGACTCTATCACCTTACCCTGCGCCTGCGCGATGAAACTTCCTATATCTACCACCTGAATTTCACCAGTTTCCTGGTGGAAGAACGGGAGCAGAACCCTGCGGATATTGGCACTGAGATCAGTAGCTTACCATTCTCCCCATCCTCCTTTACTGATGCCTCCTGGTCCGACGGCCAGTGGAATATACTGGATGGACTGAAGGTAAACGGAGCAGGTAAAGGTTATTTCTCCTATGAGGTGGCTTTACCTGCTTCTCTGAATCTTGATGAAATGAAAAAGGTCACTCTTATTTTTGAGGCATCGGCAAAAAAATTGCATGGAAAGGACCGGCCTAAACCAACAGAATTAGGAGGTGATTACATGCGCGGAATGGGTACGTTTGATCCCAGCCGGAATCCCAATTCCTATCCCATGACAGATATCTATAAATATCCCACCCTGGTTAAAGTTAAGGTAAACGGAAAAGTGGTAGATCTTTTCTACCTGGAGGATGATCCTGCAGACCACAGGGGAGTGCTCTCCTGGTTCTCGCAGCTTCAGGATGGAAAACTCAGGGAAGCAGGCTCCTATGGCTATCTGCTGAAATCAAATATTCCTGTGGACCTGCTGAGGAAATCCTCAAATGGAAAAGTGAATATCCGTTTTGAAGTGGATGAGGCTATGCCCGGGGGACTGGCCATCTATGGCAAACTTTTTGGCCGCTATCCCATGGATCCTACCCTTTTGTTCGAGTAGCAACAAGAATATTTGCGCAGCATGAATAAGCTCCTTATACTATTATTCAGCCTCGTTTTCTTAGGCCAGCACGCCTGCCGTAGTGCCTCTGAAAAAGAGCCTCTTAGGAAGAATTCTTCCCTTCAATTCTTACAGAACTATGATCCCCCGTTCTTTGAAGAAAATCAGCGGATTCAGAAAATCGGAGATGCACTTTCAGAATCGCATCGCTATTATTCAGACGCGGCTACAAGGCATCATCTCCCCGGTCTGGCCTATGGTGTGGTGGTGGATGATTCATTAATCTTCTTTGGTGCCTGCGGAAGCAACAATCTGGAGACTGGCACTTCTGTAACGGAGCATTCACTCTTCAGGATCGCCTCCATGAGTAAAAGTTTTACAGCCATGGCTATTCTTAAACTCCGGGATGAAGGAAAGCTTTCCCTGTCGGATCCGGTTGCAACCTATATTCCGGAACTGGATCAACTCAAGTATCTCACCGGCGATTCCCCCCGGGTGACCATATTCAACATGATGACCATGACTGCCGGATTTCCTGAGGATAATCCCTGGGGCGACCGCTTCCTGGATATAGGCGATGAGGCTTTGATGACACAGGTTGGAAAGGGAATTTCGTTTTCAAACATAAGCTCCCTCCACTACGAGTACAGCAACCTTGGATTCGGATTGCTTGGGCATATTATCTCTGTAGTTTCGGGTGAAGCTTATCAGGTATATATAAACAAGAATATTTTGCACCCCCTGGGAATGACCGATACCTATTGGGAATTCAGTGAAGTCCCCGTGGATTTGCTTGCTCAGGGTTACCGTTGGGAAGGTGAGCAATGGATAGCTGAGCCCCTGCTTCACGATGGTGCATTCGGGGCCATGGGCGGATTGATCACATCCATCGTAGATTTCAGTAAATATATCACGCTGCATCTTTCAGCCTGGCCTCCAAGAAGTGATCCTGACACGGGCCCTGTGAAGCGCAGCACTCTCAGGGAAATGCACCGGATGAACAATCCGCGCTTCTATACCGATCCCGATCGCTTTGGCGAGCAATCTGCTCCCATAATGAGGGGCTATGGCTTTGGACTGGTAAGCATGAAGGACCAGGAGGGAATTATTGAAATTGGACACAATGGCGGCCTGCCGGGATTTGGAAGCAGCTACATGTTTTATCCCCAATATGGTGTGGGCATCATGGCCTTCAGCAACCTTACCTATGTTGGAGGAACAGTCAGAACCGCCAATTATATGGTCATGAAAGAGCTGATCAATCGGGGCGTCTTTATTCCCAGGGTTCTACCGGTTTCAGAAATCCTGGAAAGGAGAAAAGAGCAGGTGATCAAACTGCTGTTAAGCTGGGATCCGGAGCTTGAAAAGGAAATTGTGGCAGCTAATCTTTATCTGGATGTTTCAAGGGAGGCCCGGATGAAGGAAGCTGGTAAGCTCTTGCTGGAGCTTGGTGAAATTGTTGAATCCGGACCATTAGTTCCTGAAAACCAACTTCGCGGAAGCTTTCAGCTAAGGGGGGCGAAACAGAACCTGGAGGTTTTTTTCACCCTTACACCGGAAGCAGAACCAAAAGTTCAGA
>CAYWGP010000131.1:0-6846 GCA_964458155.1 uncultured Bacteroides sp. | reverse complement strand
CCATCGAAAATGTGATGGATGAAAAAGACTTCCTGTCCAGCGGAGTATTCAACACTCCTGTCGGGGCCAATGAACCGGGTGGGGCAGGGCCGGGTAATATGTACCAGTTTTCTTTTGATGCCGGTCCGGGTACCTCTCTCTCTTTTGCCACCATGTATGTGAAATCCAATGACCTTTTTTATGCTCCATCGGGAGAAGGGATTAATTTATTTGATGGCGAGGTGGCCCTTACAGGCGACATTACTTCGCAGATCATGTTGTACGATGCGGGAACCGAGCTTAATGAAGAGCCAGGGACCGGCCCGAATCAGCCTTTAAACGGAGGTGATGCTGGAATAGTCGAAAATGGCACAGTAAGAGAGATCGCTGATGTCATGGACGGATTTTCTTACCCGGCAGTTAGCGAAAACATCATGGTAAGCATTGAGAATGACGGAACCACAGGCTTCACTCTAACTATAAAAAATCTGGAAGGCAGCACTACTCCCATTGCACCGGGTACCTGGGTGGTACATTCCTCTCCTAATCCGCTTTTCGAGGAAGGGATGGCCGACTATGGATCGGGGCTGGAAGGACTGGCAGAAGTTGGTGACCCCTCGGCCCTGGCAACGCACCTGGATATGAATAGCGGGTATGTATCTCCACTGGCGCCGGGTGTATGGGCCGTACATGCATCGGCAAGCAAACCAATCTACATGAATAATGCGCCGGATATGGGAGAAGGACTGGAAGATTTAGCAGAGAACGGGAATCCATCTGCTCTTGCTGCATCACTTATGTCAAAAACGGGAGTTGCAGGCAGTGGAGCATTTACTACTCCGGCAGGCTCCATGGGTCCCGGGCCCCTGCTGCCCGGAAACAGCTACGAATTCACTTTCGAAGCAGAGGAGGGGGAGTACCTGAGTTTTGCCACCATGCTGGTGCAAACCAACGATTTATTCTTCTCACCTTCGGATATGGGTATAGCCCTTTTTTCGGGGGGGACAGCAATCTCAGGTGACATCACTTCCAGCGTAATGCTGTACGACGCCGGTACAGAGATCAACGAACTTCCCGGAGTGGGCCTGCATCAACCTGCCCGGCTCAATGGAGGAGAAGATGAAAATGGAAATGTGATGATCGTTAATGATGCTTTCACTTATCCCGCTGTAGCAGATATTGTAAAGATTACTATAACTCCCATGTAGTATGCAGCTACTGGGCTCATATCACTCCGGTGCAGTCCGCGGGGATTACACCGGAGTTAGTTTTCAAACATCTCGGGTATCTCCTCTCCGGGCGGGATAATCTCATTTGTCACGGCAGCTACTTTCCAGCCAGAGTCTTTGCGTGTCAGTAGCCAGAAGTCAATTCCCTTCTGAGGCGGCCGTTCTGACTTAAGGATGCTTGCTTCATATACCACTGCAATGAAGGCGATGTCGTGGTAGACTTCTGACTCTAATCTGAGAACTTCTTCCTTAAATCCGGAATCGTTCATTGCAGGACTCTTATAAAAATCCCTGAAATCCTGGATAAACCCATCTACGGTAAAGCGGGTACTTCCTTCGCGGGAGGTCCTTAATATGATTACCGCTTCTTCAAGGAAAAATGATCTGACCCTGTCCCAGTCCACCTGCTTATCCTTCTCACTGGAAACCACTGCATAGATCTGCTTTATCATCCTTGATGGCCTCTTCTTCGCCCGCACCGGCATCAGATTGCCCGAAGGCCAGCAGGGAAGAGAGCATGCAGCAGCATGCAATTAATACTGTTTTTTTGAGATCTTTCATAGGTGGTGGATTTTACCTGATTAAACTTTCCAGCTCGTTTAATGATATTTCTGATTTGGGTTGAAAGCTTTTTGAAGTCATATACTGCTCTAAACTGTAAAGGAGTTGCTTCGCTTCCAGGCGCTTTTCCAGATCTGTCAGCAAATCAGCACCGCACAGCAGAATCTTTCCTTCTCCAAGCTTTGCTTCGAAGATTAGTCCAAGCGGGCGGTTCTCAAACCAGTCATCAATGATACGTACTATGGGCTCCGGCTTATTTTCAAATCCATTCAACATAATGGCCTGACCATGGTGCATCGCATCCCACCATTGCCAGTTGGAGTGGTATTCGGTGGGGAAATTACTCAGTGCAGGATGTCCGGGATCGCACAAAATGCCCAGGGTATGCGGTGCCTGTCCGGCTGTCCAGGCCGTATTCCAGAAAATGGATGAAAACCCGAGGGCAATGTTCCCACCGGAGGCACCGGAAAGTGAGTTGGGAGGAAGCGTCCAGAGTACCTTCCCTCCATTTTTTAATAAATCCCTGGCTGCCTGATCAAGTGTAGGTGTAACATAGACCTCACTTTCATTCAATTCAGGCAGAACTGCGGGATATACCCAGAAATCCCAGCTGTTGGAGAACTGGTTTACAGAGACCTCCAGGTTCAGTTTTTCCGGACCGGCGACCTGATCCAGTTTCATCTGAATGCTGCCAAGATGGTTATTATCCAGGTAGAGTTCTTCTTTTTCAAAGGAGCCTTCGGCAAGAATGGCGCCTCCCTGAGATCTTACCTTCCAGGAAATCTCAGGATCGGATAATACCTCAGAACCAAAATGGGCCACCTCCACACCGGCTTCAAGAATCTCGCTGTTTGAAAATACCCTTTTCTGCATTCTTACCAGTGGTACCGTTTCATTGCAAAAAAGGCTGTATTCTTCGGCTGTGATGTACCCTTTTTCTTCCCAGAAGGGATCCAGCACTCCAATTAGGGCTGTTCCCTGGCCGGGAAAGTCATGCAGGTCCAGCAACTGGAAACCGGCCATATCCGGTGTGCGCAGGGCGGCTTCAATATCGGCCTTATAACAGAGCGCTTGCAGTTTGCCGGATGCCAGAAGAAAACTGTCAGCAAGATGAAGCATACCACTTTCCTCCAGGGTCTCCCTGAATATCTCAAAATTCCTGGCCTTCAGAACACCATCGTATTTCTCGATCTCTTTGAAATTCGGATAGACACACCACTGTCCGATCTCGTGACTCACATAGGGCATATTTACCCCTTCGATGATGCTGCCAAAGTCGAAGGTCGTATTGGGTGCCTCACGGTTGATTATGCTGTTCAGGCCTTCGCCCCATCTTTGAATGCGTCCGTAAGAATCGCTGAAAAAATCGGCCGATTCAAGGAATGGCCAGCCAGCCCCTGAGGTATATACCTTTCCGGGATCTCTCTCCTGGAAATACCTGACGAATTTATCCAGGTATTCAAGTTGATTGGCACCTCCCGGCTCGTTCCCATGTGTCAACATGCAGAAGGAGGGATGGTTTCCGTAAGCGTCCAGGATTTGCTCAGCCTCCTTATAGAGCCATTTATCAATGGGCTGACCGTCACCAATGGCTGGTCCGCCATTAACCCAGCCGGAGCACTCTACCTGCAGGTAGATGCCTGATTCGTCGGCAGCCACAAAGGCAGCTTCGGGAGGACACCAGGAATGGAATCGTATATGATTTAATCCATGAGCCCTGGCGCTGTTAAAGATCTTATGCCAGTATCCGGTATCTGTTGGGGGGTAGCCGGTTTTTGGAAATATGGAACACTCGAGGGTCCCTCTGAGGAAGAGCGGCCTGCCATTGATGCTAAAGCGCTTCCCCTCGGCTTTAAACTCACGCATGCCAAATACCAGCTGCTTTTTATGCTTTCCTTCTTGGGAAAGCAATTCCAGTTCCATCCGGTAAAGGTTTGGATTGAATTCATCCCACAGCCTGGGAGAAGTACCCATTGGATAGCTTAGTTCAAGGATTTCTCCATCTTCACCCTCCATGATGGTGAACTCGTGGACCACCTTCTTTAGTTTTGTATTGTTTCCAGGTGATACTCCCTGGAGCTTCAGGGTGCAGGGCCGGGCTTCGCCTGTGAAATTCCGGACTATTATTTCGGCCCTCACCAAAGCATGATCCACATCGGGAAAAAGCCTTACCTTTTCTATATGGACCAGTGGTGATGCCTGCAGTGAAAGATCTCCAACCATTCCGTTCCAGTTCGATTGCGTATGATCGGCAATACTGTGTGCATTTACTCCCGGATTAATCTCTTTGATCCGGTTATCGACCCTGATTGTGATGGTATGTATACCCGGATTGATGTTCCCATTCAGCAGGTAAATATGAGCGGTACCCAGACTGTTCTGCATTCCGATCTCTTGATCGTCTATCCAGAGCCTTGTCTCCCAGTGCGGTCTCTCCAGGTGAAGTACCACATGCTTATCGTTCCAATTTTCGGGAATCATGACTTCTTTCTGATACCACGCAGCTCCAACATATCTTTTTTCGGGCTGCAACCAGAAAGGGATCTTAATGTTTCCTTCTACCCTGTATGGTGCATATTTCTTTGCCGTATACCAGGAGCTGTCAATAATACTGCTGGTCCATATGGTGCTCAGTGAAATATCGTCGCCCATACCATTTCCTGCAAGTGATCCGGGCAGATTAATGGGATCTGAAAAGCGTGTACTGTACCATTGCTCTTCTATTCCTTTATCCGCTCTGTCCAGGCTATGGTGCCACTCACCTGAAAGATCCATGAACAGATTACTTTCCTGACTGCATGAGGAAAGGGCAAGCAGGATGAGGAGCAATTCAAACAATTTTTTCATAGTCAAAGCTATTTTTTTAGCAAGGCCTTCTCGATCTCTTCAAGGGTTTTTCCCCTGGTCTCTGTGAGCCTGGCTTTGATGTAAAAGAAACCTGCCACACAGATCAGCGCGAAAATCCAAAAGCTTCCCGACGCATTTACCCTGCTGTTGATGATCGGGAAGAAATAGGCCAGAAGGGCATTCCCGGTCCAGAGTGCAAAGGTGGCCACGGCCATGGCAGCACCGCGAACTTTATTGGGGAATATTTCGGAGAGCACCACCCAGGTAACCGGTGCCAGTGTCATGGCATAGCAGGCAATGGCTGCCACAACAAAGATAAGCAGGGGCAGGCCGGTGGAGCCGGTAAAGTAAAGTGCTCCCACAACCAGGTATATCAGTGCCAGTCCGCCGGCACCTGTGAGCATCAACTTCTTTCGCCCGATTTTATCTACCAGGGCCAGCGCCACAAAGGTGAAAATAAGGTTTACGCTTCCGGTGATCATCACATTGAAAAGCATATCAGAAACAGAATATCCCGCAGCGGAGAATACCTCTTCGGCATACAGGAAAATAACATTGATACCGCACCATTGCTGAAACAGTGCCAGCAAAATTCCGATGAGAACGATGGGAAAGATAGACTTGCTCAGTATTGATTCTGGTTTACTTTTACTGCTTTCTGATTTTAAAGATGATTCAATCTCATTTGCTGTGAGTATTGAGTAATCTTCTCCTCCGATCCGGCTCAGGATGGCCCTGGCTTTATTATGTTGCTCTTTTTTAATTAGCCATCTCGGACTTTCAGGGATAAACCACATGCTTAAAAGGAAGAGCCCGGCCGGAACTGCTTCTGCCCAGAACATATACCTCCATCCGGTCTGCCCGTTCCAGGAGTTCAGAATGAAAGAAGCTGAAGCATCATCCGGTACCTGTTCGGCAATGATCCAGTTGATGATCTGGGCCAGCAAAATTCCGATCACAATGGTCAGCTGGTTCAGGGCTACAAAGCGTCCCCGCCGGCTTGCCGGTGCTACTTCGGCGATATAAACCGGAGATTGATTGGATGCCAGACCAATGCCCATTCCCCCCAGTATGCGGAAGGCAATAAATATGGTGAAATGGTTTGATCCTCCTGTACCTGCAGCAGAGGCCAGAAAAAGTATGGATGCCAGTATGAGCAGCTTCTTTCTGCCAAAGCGGTCAGCAAGCAGGCCTGAAATTACTGTGCCAATAATGCAGCCAAGCAGGGCACTGCTCATTGCCCATCCCTGAAGGGAAGGATCCCGGGCAATGTGAAAATACTGTTCGTAAAAGGGTTTTGCTCCACCGATAACCACCCAGTCGTAGCCAAACAATAATCCGCCAAGAGCTGCCGTAAGAGCGATCCGGGTGATATACTTCAGATTGAATTCATCCTTTTGCATGCGAGCCACAAACTACTTTTGTAAAATAAGAAAAACAGGGGAATTCCTGACAGGAAGTTTTTTACTTTTAAAAGATGCGTATGATCCGTGCCATTGAAGAGCATTCCTATCAGATGAGGGAGGAGTATAAGCTCCCGCTCTTTTACTTTCTTGTGCTGGGTGCATTCGCTGGATGGCAGTCCTACTACAATCTTCACCTGGACGGGATCGGTTACAGCAGTATGCAGATTGGCATCCTGAATGCAGTCTTTATCGCCACTTCGGCACTGGTGGTTCCTTTCTGGGGGATGCTGGCTGATAAATACGGTGGGAACAGGATCCTCCTGCTTTTGTCCATGGTTTGTGCCCTGATGGTATTCCTGATCGGGGAGACCTTCAAGTTTCACTGGATGCTCATGCTTATTGCCGTGGTTTCTGTATTTCATCAGCCCTCAGGAGCTGTGGTGGACGGACTGACCGTTGGGTTTGTACGCAGGAATCCACGCTATTCCTATGGACAGTTCAGGCTGTGGACCTCGGTGGGTTATGCCTCCATCTCCCTGATTGTAGGCTACCTGGCCCGGCAGGGGACGGATATCATTTTTAAAGTATCGGCCGGACTATTCCTTCTTTTGTCCCTGATAAACCTTCTTACCCTGCCAGCCAAACCTGTAACAGGGAAGAGCCTGGTTACTTTTCGGAGCCTGGGGATTTTCTTCCGGAACTACCAGATGTTCCTTTTCCTGCTGATCATTTTTTTCCTTGGAATTGCAGTGGCACCCTTGATGCAATTTATCAATCTGTATTACAATGATATTGGTGCAAGTGCTTCATTTATCGGGTGGGTG
>CAYWGP010000130.1:0-1714 GCA_964458155.1 uncultured Bacteroides sp. | reverse complement strand
TGCCGACACTTTAACAATCGGGGTCCTTGTCTCTGCCTTGTTCTTGGTGCTGCGACGTGTTGCCTTCTCAGAGGTCAGGATACTTACTTCAGCTTATGACTATCTACTTCTGGCCATCACCGTAGCACCATTTTTCACCGGTTTTCTTGCCAGTCTGAAGGTAGCAGGCTACCCGTTCTGGCTCTACGCTCACATCATCAGCGGTGAAATTATGCTGATAGCCATCCCTCTCACCAAACTGTCCCACATCGTCCTTTTCTTCATGTCAAGGGGTCAACTTGGCATGGATTACGGTATTAAACGAGGCGGGATGAAAGGCAGGGGTTTAGCCTGGTAATCATTGCTCAAGCTTTGAGCCACTAGGAGGAATAGAAGATGCCCGAAGGTACACTTTGCAATAAAATACCCGTTGATACCATGGAACAACTCCAAGCCATTTTGAATGACCGGCGGGGGGTAACTTACTACCAAGAGATGGATCAACTGGATGTGGATAAAAAGGCCCTGGCCACAGCAATCCAGAATACCTGCAAATCCCGCATACGAACCTGGCTGGAGATCTGCGCTCACTGCGGCCTGTGTGCCGACGCCTGCCCTTATTATCTCGTCAACGACAAGGATCCCAAACAGGTTCCAGCCTACAAGATACAATCCACTCTCGGTGAAATAGTTAAGCGCAAAGGTGATGTGGACAATGATTTCATGCAGTACGTTATGGACACGGCCTGGTCCAAGTGCACTTGTTGTAACCGCTGCGGCATGTACTGCCCCTTTGGCATCGACATGGGGGTTATGTTCGGATATGTGCGAGGTCTTTGCTTTGCCCAGGGCTTTGTACCTTGGGAATTGAAGATCGGCTCCGGCATGCACCGGATATTCCGGGCCCAGATGGATGTTACCCAGGAAGACTGGGTTGAGACCTGCAAGTGGATGGAAGAGGAGCAGGAAGATGATTGGCCGGGATTAAAAATCCCCATAGACGTAGAAAATGCAGACTTGCTCTACACTGTCAATGCCAGGGAAGTGAAACACTATCCGGAAGATCTTGCCGAGGCTGCCATCCTCTTTCATATTGCCGGTGAAAATTGGACCGTTGCCAGTGAGGGCTGGGAGGCAACAAGCCTCTCCATGTTTGCCGGGGACTGGGCTGCCTGCAAAATGCAAGTGGAGACGGTCTATGATTCCATGAAAAGGTTGAAGCCAAAACGGATGATTACCACCGAATGCGGCCACATGTACAGGGCTACGGTTCTGGAGGGACCCTACTGGGCCGGGTATGAAAGTGGACAGCCCCCGGTGGAATGCATCCACTATGTGGAATGGGTTGGCGAAGCCTTGAGGACTGGAAAGCTCAAAATAGATCCTGCCAAAAAAATCAAAGAACCTGTAACCTACCAGGATTCGTGCAATTACATCAGGAACGGAGGGTTAGGTGACGTTGCCAGGGAAATCATTAGCTATGTTGCCGAGGATTTCAGGGAAATGTCACCCTGCCGTGAACATAATTTCTGTTGCGGGGGCGGCGGCGGTCTCAACGGTATAGGGAGGTATCGACCGCAGCGAGATAAAGGCCTTGAGATAAAGCGGGACCAGATCCTGGCCACCGAGGCAAAGATTGTGATTGCGCCTTGTCACAACTGTTGGGATGCTATCAGGGACCTGGAAGAAGTTTTCCACATAGACATTAGTTGGTCTTTCTTAAAGCCCCTTCTTC
>CAYWGP010000129.1:0-68973 GCA_964458155.1 uncultured Bacteroides sp. | reverse complement strand
CATCAAACTGGGCAATGGACTCGTGTCCTCCAACGAAGTTAATATGCTCATAAATCTCATCAGCGATCACATAGATGCCCGGATGTTTGGCTATCACCTCTGCCAGTCCGGCCAACTCCTGCCGTGTATAGACACTTCCGGTTGGGTTAGAAGGAGAGCATAGTAACAATGCTTTGGTCTTTGGGGTAATGGCATCTTCCAGCTGCTGAGGGGAGATCTTAAACTCATCCTCAACAGTGGTATCGATTATAACATTCACCCCCTCGGCAAGCTTCACCTGCTCGGCATAGCTCACCCAGTAGGGCGCTGGAACAATCACTTCGTCACCTTTATCGATCAGGCATAACATCACATTGGCCAGTGAGTGCTTGGCACCCACACTTACCATGATATTGGATGGCTTATAATCCAGGTTGTTCTCACGTTTAAATTTTTCAACAATGGCTTTCAGCAAATCCGGATAGCCTGCCACGGGAGCGTAATGGTGCCAGGGACCGTCTATGGCATTTTTGGCTGCTTCCCTGATATGTTCGGGAGTCATAAAATCGGGTTCTCCCACACTGAGGTTGATCACGTCCACACCTTTATCCTTCAATTCACGCCCTTTTTGATTCATGGCAATGGTGGCTGACGGGGAAAGGGAATTGATTCTTGCTGAAAGTTGTTCCATAGGTAAATATTTTAAATGGTGGTCAATTGGATTTCAATGTTTAAAAGTACACTTTTCGTTATAATTTGCATTAATATTGCATAGATCAAGTTTCAAAAAATAATTAACATGGAAGTATTGCTTGAAATCCTTAAGTACACAGTACCCGCACTGATTGTTTTCCTTACTGTTCTGGTCATGCTCAGGACCTGGTCCCGAAATGAAGAACGCAGGCGACGAAGTGAGTTTAATATGCACTTAAGTGACGATATTCTGCCGATCAGGTTACAGGCCTACGAACGAAGTATCCTGCTGCTGGAACGCATATCGCCCGAGAGCATGGTTATGCGTGCAAGCCGTTCAGATTATACTGCCCGGCAGCTTCAACAGGAGCTCCTTGGCAACATCACCTCAGAATTTGAGCATAACATTGCCCAGCAGACTTATATAAGTACCGAAGCATGGGAAAAAATGAAGGCTGCCAAGAATCAGATTATTAACCTGATCAATGAAACGGCAAAAGAGGTGAAACCGGATGCATCGGGCACCACCCTTGGTAAACTGATCCTTGAACGCCTTACAGAATTAAATAACCCCCCGTCCCAGGTAGCCATCGACTACCTGAAACAGGAGGTTAAAACCCTGTTTTTTTAAGGATTATATATTCAGTGACTACAGGCCCGATTTATGGTTAAGGATTATTCCAATGACACTATACAGATTAATATCGTATGTGTACAACAATATTTCCTCCAATGATCTCCTTCTTACATAGATGAGGCCATCCTGAGATATTAGCTATTCCAGGAACAAATGAGGCTTCCGGATCAAACCATTTCCAGGTGATTCCATCACGCGACATACCGGGGGAGCCACCATCATGTGTTTTCAAGGCAATAATCTGGCCTATTCGGCAATTTTTGCCGCTCAGGGGATTCCCTTTGTCTCCCCCCCCTGGAGTGCCTCCATGAGTGTCGGGGCCCGAATCTGAACCTGAGCAACCACCATCATCTGTGTGGTCATCAGAACAACCACCATCATCCGTGTGGTCATCGGAGCAACCACCATCATCCGTGTGGTCATCAGAATCATCGTGTGAACAGCCTCCGTCGTGACCTGAATGATCATCTGTTGATCCACCACAACCATCATCATGTCCGGAGTGTCCATCCCCGGCACAACCCTTAGAGTCTGAAATGACCCGGGCAACAACCCATCCCTTCTTTTTACTGTCAACGATGTCGATTTTTAGGTCTAAAACTTCCGCTCTAATTTCTCGATGTATGGAGAAATCTGGTTCCAGCACGCGGTAAAGAATTTCACCCTTGGGATCTTTTGTATCAGTGCCTTCTATAGCAACAATCTCCAGAAATGTCAGCAATTCTTCAGGCTTATTTCCCTTGTTGCTTCCCTTGTCTCCTCCTTTCCAAAAAAGTTCAACCGACCCAGTCACTTTATTAGGGTTCACTTTGGCAGATTTTCTGATATCCGGACCATATAGATCATCAGTGATTCCGGTTCCGGGGATGATTTGCTCCTTATCACATGCGGTAGAGATAAGAATCAGGCAAATGGCGAGAAAATAGCTAAAACACTTCATTTACTGTATTTTAATGATTTCAATTATTCCTTGATACGTATGTGTTCGTACCTTTAAAATGTACAATCCATCCGGTAAGACAGATACATCAATATAAGGGAAGGTCGATGGAATTTTATTCATCATCATCTGACCTGTTGAGCCAAGTAATGCAATGTTCTCGATCTGTTCATCTTCTACACCTTTCAAATAAAAGCCGCTTTTACACGGATTAGGGTATATATAAACTTCAGCGGGATTCCTGGTAAAAGTTCCATCGGTATTTGTATGAATGGTCAGTAACATGGAATCTACCCCTTTGCAGTTTTCCAGGTTGCTTGCTTCTACCCAGATATCGTGTTCTCCAACTCCCAGTTCGCTTGTAATGATTGAAAGAGAACTACTTGTTGATCCGTTGTACCAGAGGAAAAAAGTCCCATTTCCCATTGGTTCCAGTTCTATGGTATCATCCAGACCCACCTGTCTATCCGATCCAAGATCAATCCATGGATTCTCAAATACCTGAAGGCTTGTTGAGACAGATCCGGAACAACCGGATGGGTCCGTATACCAATAGGTACATATATGAACACCGGTGCCGGCAACTTTCGGATTAAAAATCAAATCTGTTATACCCGGACCGGTGAGTGTGCCTCCCTCGGGACTAACTTCGATAAGTACAGGGTGGTCGTTTTTACAAAATCTGTGACCTGCGGGTATAATCACCGGTAGTGGTGTTGGACTCACCACCACTTCCACCGAAACAGCTCCGGTGCATCCAGACGAAGCTGTGTAAGTGTAATTAATCAGGTGTGTCCCAACTCCGGCAATCTCAGGATCGAAGTAAAGCCCGGATACGCCCGGTCCACTGAGCGTACCTCCTGCAGGATCCACATTGATCAATACTGGCTCATCATCCTCGCAAAAGCTAAGATCCTGGTTCAGGACAGCAGGCTGTGGATCGGGACTCACGACTAGCTCTGTTGAAACCGATCCCTGGCACCCAAGCTGATCGGAGATAGTATAGGTAATCAGGTGCGTCCCCTCTCCGGCAATTCCAGGATTAAAGTATAGCCCGGAAACGCCTGGTCCACTGAGCATACCTCCGGCAGGATCCACCATAATCATTACCGGATCATCACTTTCGCAAAAGCTAAGATCCTGATTCAGGATGCTGGCAATTACAGGACCCGAGACCTCTACTGTGGATTGGTGGAGGTTATTGATTGTATTGTGATCCAGGTCGCTTGTAAGCAGGAATTCAAAATTATAGCTTCCGAGTTCTGAAAGATCAAGCTTTGTTGTCCACTCATAAACTATTGTTTCGTTACTTAATAAGGATTCCGTTAGTACCAGAACCTCTTCAGCTTGAATACCGGAGGACACATTCATCTGAAGCACAAGCCTGTCACCCGGCAATGCTTCTGTATCACCTTCATTTCGAATGGATATTTTTACTGTTTCATTCTCGGTAAGTGTGCAAGCTGAAACAGGTGATAGCATTGAAATAATACCGAGGTCTACGGACCTGGTTTCTGTGCCCAGTATGCTTATGTTATCAAGTCCTGCACCCAATCCCCACTGGTAAAGGTCATCATAATAGAATCCAATCTGGGTGCCATCTTTGCAGATTTCTTCCGGAACCGAGAGGGAGTGAGTAGTCCAATCCAGAACTCTCGGGAGTTGTTCAAGTTCCTGCCAGTCCACCTCACCTGGCAGTTTATACATCACATACAGTACATCGATGGCATCATAAATACCCGTATTAAACAGGTAATCAAATGAGACGCTCACATCCGTGCAGCCTGCGAGCTTAAGAGGCATCGTTGCTGCTATATCACTTACATGTGAGATTTCTCCATAAGAGTAAGAGTTGGCCGCAATAAAGGAGGTGGTATTTTCCTCAAAATGAAGATAGTAGCAGCTCAATGAATCGCTGTCGCCCCAGAGCCATCCATCTGATTTATTCTGTATCAATATTTCATCATAGCCATCTTCAAAGTCAACAATAAAGGGAAGGGATCTAAAGGTTCGGGGATGGGCGTTTATTTTATTTGAACCCAGACTTTCATATTCCGTTCCATTTACATCATAGATGGAAGTGATATAATATTCATATACACTGTTGGTTTCTGCATCCAGATCAACATAGAATGTGTCAATGCTCAGGTCCAGGAGTAAATCGTTTCGATATATTCTATAATAGTCAGGGGACCCGGATTCCGGGGAGTCCCAATTCAACTCTACGCTGGACTCACCTGTGAGGAACTGAAGATTCCGGGGTGGAAACATATCCGAGGGAGATGAACTACCTGATATAAGCAGGCTATAATATTGACTCCCACCTGATAAAATACCAGAGCGTCCTATTTTTACGTGGTAAATACCAATAGGTGAGTCGGTCAGAAGGACCTGCTCCACATTATCCTGATGATTAACACCTTGCACAGCCGGAGCATCGGGACTATCGGGATCCAGTTTCCAGGGAAAATAGCTTTGCTGACTACCCACTTCAATGAGCTCCAGGTCCAGATCGTTCACCAGCTTACTTTCCCTGGAATTTAGTACTGGAGCTGTGGAGGTACCCGGAGGATCTGTCCAGCAGAGGGTTATTTTCAGGTCCGCTACAGGAATTGTCTTTTCTATGGGAATGATAAGTGTTTCACCTTCCGCAATAAGTCCTTCCCTAATCACATGACCTCCGCTACCCGCATTCAGTTGAATTAGCTCCGCCGCTTCTTTGATATTAAGTATTCCCCAGCCATGCTGATAATCCGGCCCGGGACTATCCCCCATTTCATCCGCTGTATGGATCAGGAGGCCTTTCAGTGTAGAGGAGCGCAAAGCAACACCCGGTTGGTGTTCCTCCTGCAATTGGTGCAATAGTGCAATGGAACCGGTGACCGATGCAGCTGACATTGAGGTTCCGTTATAGGTGCCATAACTATTAAAGGAAGTGCCCACGGAGGAATATACATCTGTACCACTGGCAACAACATCAGGCTTAATTCTGCCATCATCGGTGGGTCCGAAAGCACTGAAGCTGGCAATGAGCCTGGTATCATCCACTGCTCCCACAGTAAGAATATTCTTTGAGACAGACATGGGTGAAAGACAATCGTAGCCATCCTCCCCGCCATCGGGCAAGCGTTCCACGCTTACCGGTGTCCAGCCATCATCCCAGATGTAGTGGTCGATGGGTTGATCGGGCGGAGCATCCTGTCTGTCATTTCCGGCAGATTTCACAATGAGGTAATCCGGTGCGTTCCATGCGATAAAATCCAGATCTTCACTTACCTGATCGTAAAAACCAAATTGATAATCCTCATCTGCTGAAAGGTCAGGATCGCCATACCAGTACCACATTTCATTCGTACTATTATAATCCCAACCACATATGCTCCCATAGGAATGGTTTGAGATCAGGATCCCTTCTGATGCCATACCGGCCATTTCAGCAATATCATTGTTATAGTCCCAGCCAAAAACCGAAACCATGCCAGCCATTCCTTTTGCCAGTTCATTAATGCCTGCAGCACCAATGGTTCCAGCAACATGGGTCGAATGGTTGGAGACAGATATATCCTTATTCCGCATCTCTATCCTTGGTTCAGCACTGTTCTGAAATTCCTGGTGTGTTTCCAGAACGGCCCCCCCGTCCCATAGGTTAACTTCCATCCCCTCGCCTGTCAGCCATGGCTGCTCGTCCTCTCCTGTCCACAGCTGATTAGCTGAGATGATTTTTGCGGCATCCAGATTATCGGTGGTATAGTAGACAGGTCTGTTTTGATACCCCAGCCTCTGTAACATGACCATTCTGCCTCGTTCATCTATATAAGTTACGGGGAACTTCAATTCCCCGGAAAGCTTCCATGCCTTCTGGTAATTCCTGTTCCATGCATTATGTTTTTCTTTGGAAAATTGAAGCAGGTCAGCTTGATTTCGTGTCCTTGAGCGTACACGGGACTGGGAATGTAAATCAGATAAAAAACAGAAACACAATACGCTCAATCCGATTCCAATGCTTAAATTTTTTTGCAGGTGGAGATACATGATGCGAGATGTTTAGCGAAGAAACCAACTGCCTCATGGAGGCAGCTGGTTTATCTGTAGTATGCTGTTACAGGATCAAGGTAGTGCCGTTATTTTAATCACCTGGTGGCGTATAGTCTGGAACGAATTCAATATTCGAATCACCATGTACGAAATCAAGCACCTGGACTGCGTCATCAACTGCCCAGGCAAATCCTTCTACATGTGTTAAATACTCAACATTAGGCCATGCGGCGGTAAATAGTCCGCGAGACTCCATCGCATACTTTACGGTTTCGTGGTCCTCGCTCCAGGATCCGTCTCCATGTAAGGTAATAATTCTCAGCCATCTAAGACCATAATCACCTCTGTTATACTGAAAATCATTGAAATTGAAATATTCTTTATTGTTCTCATGTAAATTTGGGATTGGTTCCAGGCCTACACAATCCATAAATCCATTGATATATACCACTTCATCGATGTCCACTGTTCCGGTTTTATCCGACCCGGCGGCAAAACAGGATGCTGCGATGGTCAATGGATCCAAATTGCCCAGGAATGCAAGTCTTTCATCATTTAAATTCTGCATGATGGTCCGATAGATGGCCATATTTTCACGGGGTGAGTCGATGGTTTTAACAATGACTTCATCGCCGTCTGGATAAGTTGAAGTAAGCCTTCCGCAAAAATCAAGACTGATAACAGCTCCGGGAGCAGCCAGTACCTTCAGAGCCTCGCTTAGTCCCTGATCAAGCACCGAGGTGGGGGAACGCACAAGGTTTAATCGTCCGAATTCAACCTCCTGGGCCTCTTCCGGATTAACGACTTCTCCCTCTTCATTCAGCTCGACTGCAGAGCCATCTTCCGCAATGGGTTGAACATACCATTCTCCTCCTTCTACAACTTGAACCATATTAGGCAATCCGTTTACATCCCGGTCAAGGATGTAGAGATCTCCATAGTCCCCACCTTTTTTGGTGCCTGAATCGTCATTCCCTTTTGAATGCGGATTCACATCGGTATTTCCTCCAGCCCATGCCGGCCTGTCAGAATCATCGTCCGGGGGAGGCGGTCCCCCACGATCGCCATACTTCTCGCATTGGGTCAACAACCCAATAGCTACAATCATACTTAGCGCAAAAAAAAGCTTATTTGTTTTCATAGTTAAATGGATTTGGTTAGAAAAAAGGCAAAGGATAGGTAAAGCAAAATGGATAGTGGTTAATGAAAGAGGGCTGTGTAAATGATTATTTATTTTTTTAAGCATTGCTTAAAAATATGACTTAAATAGCTTCAAATCAATACAATAATAGATGATTTGACACTCCTGGAAGTTGATGTGACTAGCTGATTTAATGAGAATAGTATACTCCAAAGGGTGAGGCAATTCTCTCCTGAATAAGTATTCAAAAGGAGCTTAGGTATGTAAAGGGAGATAGAGTTTACAGAACTCTAATTCACGTAGGGGCAGACAAGACAGTACCCATCATCTCCAAAATCAATAAGGTTGGACCTGCACGCATAACGAACCATCCCAAGCAAATTGCTTACCCCAAATTTTGTTTGAATATTTCTACGGTGGGTCTTAATGGTATTTTCACTTAGATTTAGTTTACTGGCAATCTGTTTGTTTGTATGACTGCTTACCAACATTGAAAGCACCTCCTTTTCACGATCAGTCAGAGCATAATCTTTCGTATCCTGTTCCTTTTTTTTCCCCGCAAAAAGATTCTGTGTAATATCTGAACAGATATAGGGCCTATTCGCTATAATTTTGTTGAGGGCTGATAGCAAATCTTCTTTGGCACATGACTTTAGAAGGTATCCGGAAATCCCTGATTCAATTAAATCAATTCCAATATTTGTGCGGGGCAAAAGAGACAGCAATAAAATCTTTACAAATGGATAAGATGCTATTATGGTCTGAATGTGATGCAGGTCCCGTGTGCCGGGGCAGTTGACCTCAAGAATCAGGATTTGATCGGACGAACTGGCACTTAGATTTTTGAATAGATCCTTTCCAATTGGGGCAGTAAATTTCAGACTAAAATTCTCAAGATTATTTATGAGCGACTCCAGTGCATCAGAAAAGAGTCTTGTTGTATAAGCAATTGATATGTTTTGCTTCTGGTCAGACATTGGGGTGACTAGCACCTATAAATTACAACTTTTTTTGGTACTAACTCTCCTTTCGCATCTTAAATCTAAAGGCCTGGAAAATTAAAGCCCCTCATGATTGCAGGCCAAGGCTTGAAATTATTGCTTTCCAATTATTTAACACAACAAAAAACCCCCCGTCCCAGGTAGCCATCGACTACCTGAAACAGGAGGTTAAAACTTTGTTTTTCTAAGAATTATTTGATCAGATCCACGCTCCTTTTTACAAAGGCAGCCAGTTCTTCTCCTTTCAACTGATTATTCGCCAGCAGAGCCAGATCGATCAGTTGCTTTACCAGCTTCTGGCTCTTGCCATGCTTCTTCAACATCTCGACGCGCTTATCTTCCAGCTCACCCAGCTTCTTGTTAACATCTTCCATCTGGTCCTTCTCGCTCTGGGGAATCTCTTCCTCCTTCTTGCCCTCTTTGGCTTTCTCCAACAGCTGCTGTTCCTCAGATAATCCACTCTTCTCCGTTCTCAGTACCTCAAGCTTCTTGCCCAGCTTCTTCTCGGTCTGCTCCACAATCTTACCCACAAGTGGGTGATTTGCATTCACTACCATGTTGTAGGAGTCGGGAAAATTTCCATACATGGAAGCCTGTCCGCTCATCTCCTGCATATCCTTCATACGTCGCATAAACTCGCTCTGAGTTATAAAAACCGGAAGGTCCTCTTCAGAAAGCGATTCGTAGCTAAGGAAATAGTTCATCTCCCTGCCTGGCAATTGTGCCTGGAAAACGGGAGTCAGGTCAGACTCCTGCCGGGAGGTCAGTTTGGATTCCCTGGACTCATCTTTCTCAATGAGTTTATCAGCAATCTCTGAATCCACCCTGGCAAACCTGGACTCTTTAAGCTTGGTTTCCATGTGATTCAGGAAATGGGTGTCGAGCTGACCATCCATCAGCAATACATCATAGCCCTTGGCTTTGGCAGCTTCTATATAAGAGAACTGCTCGTCTTTTTCAGTGGCATAGAGGTAGACAAGTGTCTTGTTCTTGTCGGTCTGATTCTCTTTAATCAACTCCTCGTATTCCTTCAATGTGAAATACTTGCCATCCACATTTTTCACAAGAGCAAACTTCTCGGCACGCTCACTGAACTTCTCATCGGATAACATACCGTACTCGATAAAGAGTTTCAGGTCATCCCACTTCTCCTCAAACTGCTTCCGGTCATTCTTAAAGATCTCCTCCAGCCTGTCGGCCACCTTCTTGGTAATGTGCGATGAGATCTTCTTTACATTGGCATCGCTCTGAAGATAACTCCTCGAGACGTTCAAAGGAATATCAGGCGAATCAAGCACCCCATGTAAAAGAGTCAGGAATTCGGGTACAATGCCCTCTACGGAATCGGTCACAAATACCTGGTTGCTGTAGAGCTGTATTTTATTCTTCTGTATTTCAATGTTGTTCTTGATTCGCGGGAAATAAAGGATCCCGGTCAGGGTAAAAGGATAATCAACATTCAAATGAATATTGAAAAGCGGTTCCTCGCCCATTGGGTAAAGCTTGCGATAGAACTCCTTGTAGTCCTCATCCTTCACCTCGGATGGCGGAAGGGTCCAGAGCGGTTTAGTCTCATTAATGATCCTGTCTTTATCCAGTTCCACCTCTTTACCATCCTTCCACTCTTTCTCTTTACCAAAGGCAATCTCTACCGGAAGGAACTTGCAATACTTATCCAGTAACTCGTTTATCTTGCTTTCCTCTAAAAACTCCTCGCTGTCGGAATCAATATGAAGGGTAATGCTGGAACCCCTGGCTTTTCTGTCATTCTCACCAAGCTTGTACTCCGGGCTGCCATCGCAGCTCCACGAAACACCCCTGGCTCCGTCCTCCCAGCTTAGAGTATCAATCTCTACCTTGTCTGAAACCATAAAGGCTGAGTAGAATCCCAGGCCAAAATGTCCGATTATGGCATTGCTATCATTCTTATACTTCTCCATGAAATCTTCGGCACTGGAGAAAGCGATCTGGTTGATGTACTTTTCCACCTCTTCGGCGGTCATCCCGACCCCTGCATCCGAAACGGTCAGGGTCTTCTTCTTTTTGTTCACATCAACCCTTATTGTTAGGTCGCCCAACTCTCCTTTAAAATCGCCCATCGAAGCCAGTGTTTTCAGCTTTTGTGTGGCATCAACTGCATTAGAAATCAGTTCCCGAAGGAATATCTCATGATCCGAGTATAGAAATTTCTTAATAATGGGAAATATGTTCTCTGTGGTAACATTTATCTTACCTTTCTGCATCATTCAATTATTTTAGGTTTTACATCTGATCACGAATGTGTCAAAGCCTATGCCAAGAGCACATAACTGACGAAATGTCAGTCCAGGTTCCTGGCATCGATATCATCACGATAGTTCCACACCCCCCCTGAAAATTCCAGGCCGTTAATTGATCCATCGGGGCCATAAAACTCAAAGTTATTTTCGTAAACGGGATGAAAGGGAACCAGGTGATCGTAGGTAATCATACCTGTCCCGGGATCGTAGCGAACCGATATAGACACTGTGCTGGAATATTCCAGCACGACACGATCCACAAAGTCCCGGTTCTTTGCAAAACGGGATTTGATGAACACTGGATTGCCTCTTTGAAGAGCAATTAGCTCCACACTCTTAATGGTGGAACGTGAGTTATTAAAATCCATGCCCAGCAGGGTATAAAAAGTCTTCCGCTTATACTTGTTAGTCAGGACCTGGTAATAGAGTTTGCCGCACCAGTCCCCGGCACTTTGATCAAGCTTCATGAGCCCTCGCTGTGGCTTGCCATTGTCCTTCAGGGAATGAAGCTCAGAGTTTCCCCTCTTCATAGCTACCTGGATAAATCCAAAATAGCGGAAATGGTCTATATCATCGGCAACATGCCAGGTAAAAATCCTGACTGATTTATCCTCGGAAGTGATAATCCCGATCATATTCAATCCACTCCATGGAAAGTCCATGGATCCCTTCATAGCAAGGGCCTCTGCCATTTCTATCTGAAGAGTATCCAGGACCGGCTCTATATCTGACAGGCTGTCGGAATAGAGCTGAGCAAACAGAGCCTGCAGGCTTTTTTCTGCTTTGACAAATTCCAGGTAATCCGGCTCCTGCGCCCAAAGGGCAAGCGGGATAATAAGAACTAGAAAAACAGCTGTAAATCTGGTCATATCTCTTTTCAGGGTATAATAATTATCTATCGAGTTTCGACATATCCTTCAGGGTACTGAGAATCCGTTTAACTGTCTCATCCACCTCCAATTCTGAAATAATCAGAGGAGGAGCTATCCGGAAAGAATCATTGGAGAATAAAAACCGGTCAATCACCAATCCGTTTTCAAATGCCCTGGCAATAAAGCGACCTACATCCACTCCCTTTTCCAGAACAACAGCCAGGAAAAGTCCCTTCCCACGAATGCATCGGATCATAGGATGCTTCAAAGCTGAACGGTAACGCTGTTCCATTCTCAGGGCATGATCCATTAATCCCATTTCCTCAACAACTTTCTGGGCTGCCAGTCCGGCTGCACAGCTTACGGGATGGCCCCCAAAAGTGGTAATATGTCCAAGAGGCGGGTCAAAGGTCAGTTTGCTCATTAGTTCCTTTGAAGCCACAAAAGCTCCAAGGGGCATCCCACCGCCAAAGCTTTTGGCCAGGCAAAGAATATCAGGTATCACATTATAATGTTCAGAAGCCATCAACTTGCCAGTCCGTCCCATTCCGGTCTGAATCTCATCAAGGATCATCAAAGCACCAACTTCATTGCACCTGAGCCTGACTCTGGAAAGGAATTCCCCGGCAGGTTCAATAATTCCAGCCTCGGCCTGGATAGGTTCTATTACTACAGCAGCTACTCCCTCATGAATTAAGCTGAGATCCTCTGCCATATTGAAGCGAATATGCCTGATTCCTGGTAGCAGAGGCAGGAATCCTGATCGCGCCTTAGCATCACCCAGAATGCTCATGGCACCATGAGTACTGCCATGATAGGCCTTGTTGAAGGCGAAAATCCCAGCTCGCCCCGTGAAACGTTTCGCAAGCTTCATGGCACCATCAATGGCCTCACTGCCAGAATTCACGAAATAAACATTATCAAGACCCCGGGGCAGGTGATTTACCAGCCACTCAGCATATGCTACCTGGGGGGACTGTACAAACTCCCCGTATACCATGGTATGCATATATCTTTCTGACTGATCCTTAACAGCCTTAACTACAGCAGGATGAGCGTGGCCCAGGGCTGAGACGGATACCCCCGAAACCAGGTCGATATATGCTTTGCCAGATGTATCATAAAAGTTTATCCCTTCAGCTCTTTCGATTTCAAACTGAAGGGAAGATTCGGAAGTTTGCGCCACGTGTCGCAGAAACAACTGGCGATTGGAAATCATGGATTACTTGATGATCAGGTTGATGTCCCGCATCAGTTTCTCTTTGTAAGATTTTCCGATGGGAATGGATTTCGAACCATCTTCTACTTTAATAATCACAGAGTTATCTTCAATTACATTGATACAACTGGTATTTACAATGTAAGAGCGGTGTACACGGGTAAACTTATTGGTAGGCAATTTCTGCTCAATGGCCTTCATGGTAAAATGAATGGTATACTTATCTGTAAAAGTGTTGAAGATTACATAGTTTTCAAGAGCTTCTACCCAGAGAATATCATCGTACTTTAACTTAACCAGTGTGGCATTCTTCTTGATAAAGATCTCATCCTTACCTAGTTGTTCGGCCGACAATTGCTCAAAACGCTTAAAGGCTTTGGTAACTGCCCTGAAGAACCGACCATAATCAACCGGTTTCAAAAGATAATCTGTGACATCATATTCATAAGAGTCAACAGCATACTTTCCTTTGGATGATACAATGATAACCTGTGGTGGATTTTTCAATGTATGAAGCAGTTCAATACCCGTCATCTCCGGCATTTCGATATCCAGAAAAATCAGGTGAATATCATCATGTTTTTGAAGAATGTTTATACTTTCTACCGGGTCCCCACTGGAAGATATCAAATCCAGACCATCGGTTTTTTGAATGAATTCTTCAATAATCCGTCTGGACAGCGTATCATCATCAATTATCATGCAATTCATCACAAAAACAGTTTAGTCTAACAAAGGTATTGGCTAATCTAATGAAAGCCACCGTTAATCAAAGATAATTAAACTCTGGATACCAATTGCAAAGGGATGTTAAAAATCAGAAGGATAATTCTGAATAAACTTATTCTCAATGAGATCGGACATTTTTATTGAGGTTCGTAACCAGTTAAGCAGCAACTCATATTGCTCTACCTCTCCCATCTTCCAGTGCAGCGATGAAGATTCCAGTCGTTTTCGCAAAGTATAGAGTGTAATGGCAGCAGAAACAGAAATATTGTAGCTCTCCGTAAAACCCGCCATAGGAATCTGGATAAACTCATCGGCCAGCTCAAGGGCCTCTCCGGTGAGTCCGCTCAGCTCCGTACCGAACATTAATGCGGCCTTTCCTTTATTCAAATCGAAGTTTTCGGGAGTTGATCCTTCTTTGTGAGGAGAAGTGGCCACTATACGGTATCCTTCACTTTTTAATTTCTTTACGGCTTTATAGATATTATTCCCACCCGCATTATAATAGTGAAGAGAGAGCCACTGGTTCGCTCCCAGGGCAACATCACTGTTAATCTCATATTCATTATTTTCTTCCACGATATGAACATCCTGAATTCCGGTACAATCGCAGGTTCGCAGAACTGCCGAAGCATTCTGCGACTGGTAAATATCCTCCAGCAGTACTGTAATATACCTGGTGCGTTCAGCAAGAACCTGCTTAAAATGCGCAAGTCTTTTTGCGGTAACACATCCCGACATATGTTCGATCAGATCCAGTGTCAATTGGTCCATACTTCAAAATTAAGCAAAAAAAAAGGGAGCAAAAAGCTCCCTTATTTACAGTTCAAAATTCTTTACTTGACAGCGTCACTGAGTTCACTTCCAGCTTTGAATTTAACAACCTTCTTGGCACTGATTTTAATCTCTGCACCAGTCTGAGGGTTACGTCCTGTTCTGGCTCCTCTTTCTGAAACTGAAAATGATCCAAATCCAACGAGGGCAACACGTGTACCTTTCTTTAATGCATCAGTAGTAGTGGTGATAAAAGCATCAAGAGCCCTTTTGGCATCTGCCTTAGTCAGATTAGACTCAGAAGCAATAGCATCTATTAATTCTGCTTTGTTCATAGTAAATGAAATTTAAGGGTTAGTAAAATGTTTTCTTAACTTTTCTAGCCAAATTCTATACAAATATAATTTTTTCTCATACCCTGACAAGATACCGTCCAAAAAAAACGCTGAAATGTGGACAAATACTGAGTTTTTCCACAAAATATTCTATAAAACCTTCCACTTATGGGATTAATTGCCAGCATTTTCCTGATTTTAGACTATTTGCCCTGAATAGTCCGTCAACACTCATATATATCATAGTCAACTAATTGTTTCAACAAATATTTCCCATGCTTCTCCAAAAACTGCTACAATCTTCAGCTTTTTCATCTGCACATTACATTTTTTTACTAATTTCGCGGCCGGAGGAATGGCAGAGTGGTCGAATGCGGCGGTCTTGAAAACCGTTGTACCGCAAGGTACCGGGGGTTCGAATCCCTCTTCCTCCGCACAGATTATCAAAACCCGTTTGCGCAGCAAGCGGGTTTTTTTATTAGTTCAGCCCCGTTGAAAGCTTGCTTTCATAAGGGGGTGGGCAAATAAAAAGCCATTGCGAACAGAGTGAGTAATGGTTTTGATAATCAGTTCAGGTCCTCCATACCGGGATCACGACGTAATCCCAGCCAGATTCTCCGCAATTTTTGTAATATTAGATGTAGAAAATTGCAATGAAAAATTCAAAACTTAGGCTTCTTACACTATTAATGCTGGCATGTTCTTCCAACACTTCAGTGGCCCAGAAGAACTATTTCGGTTTAAGCCCTCCCGGATCAACTCCTGAAATCTTTGCACCCGGAATTGTTTCCCTGGAGGGTAGATATGAATATGGAATAAGCTTTTCACCTGAATTAAACGAAGTCTATTTTACAGCAGATATAAAAAACCAGGGTACAGGTATTTATTTCTCTAAAATTGAAAACGGGCTTTGGAGCACACCAAGGCGAGCTGACTTCACAGAAGGCCTGATGAGTGCTGAAATGGAACCTCATGTGACTTTTAATGGTCAACGGATCTACTTCACTGCCTTTAACACCGGAGGATATAAAATCTGGTTTGTTAACAGACTGGATGGCATCTGGAGTAAGGCTGAGATCCTGAACTCGCCATTAAACAATAATAATGTGCTTTATCCGAATACGGCAATAAATGGGGATCTGTATTATACCAATCTCTCGCAACTTAAGATGTACTGTTCCACATATCTGGATGACAAATATTCAGAATCCCATGAGCTTGAGATTGAATACGGACTACATGGTTTTATTGATCCACATAAGAACTTTATCTTGCTTGATGCTCCGAAAAACAACGATAGTTCCAAAGACCGTGATATTTATGTTTGCTATAGAAAAGAGGACTTTTCATGGACTAAACCCATAAATCTGGGGAAAGAGGTAAATACAATCTACAATGAATCATGTCCCAGCATTTCACCCGATGGAAAATACCTTTTTTTCAGTAGATATAATGAAACGGGGGGACTGCCAAACATCTACTGGGTCAGCTCGGAAGTGATAGAAAGCCTGAAGCCAGAATAAGCGAAGGCATAACTCCTAAAGTTCGTATATTTAGTATCTGAACTAAAAGCCACCCTCATGAAAAAAATTCTTTTTTTGGCCCTGGCCACAGCCTTCCTGATGGCCTGCAACAACAATCCCAAAAATGCCAGTACGGATCCTGAGCAAAACACTCAAGCCGATATAATGGAATGGTGGAGAGATGCACGCTTCGGCATGTTTATCCACTGGGGTCTCTATGCCATTCCTGCCGGTGAGTACCAGGGAGAACGCACTAAAGCCAAGAACGCTGAATGGATCATGCACCACCTGCAGATACCCATTGCGGAGTACGAGAAATTAGCGCCGCAATTCAATCCCGTAAAGTTCGATGCGGAGCAGTGGGTCAGTATAGCCAGGAATGCCGGTATGAAGTACATTGTGATCACATCCAAGCACCATGATGGCTTTTGCCTCTGGGATTCAGAGGTGAGCAATTACGACATTATAGATGCCACTCCCTTTGGACGGGATATCCTGCAAGAGCTGGCGGAAGCCTGTGAGAAGCAGGGCATTGCTCTGGGCTTCTACTATTCCATTATGGACTGGCATCACCCCCAGGCCCAGGCCATCTGGGAGCCCGATTATAACAAATGGCGTGGCGATTCAGTTGGCAATCCGGAGTTTCCCCGGTATTACGAAAACTACCTGAAACCGCAGGTAAAGGAGCTGATGACAAAGTACCCCACTCAAATCATGTGGTTCGATGGGGAATGGGTGCCGGCCTACACCACAGAAATGGGCAAGGACCTGTACGACTTTATTAAGGAGCTGGATCCGGAGATGATCGTAAACAACCGGGTGGACAAAGGCCGCCAGGGCATGGCCGGGATGAATGCCGAGGGTGATTTTGCCGGGGATTTTGGCACCCCTGAACAGGAAATCCCCGACACAGGGATCGAAGGAGAGGACTGGGAATCCTGTATGACCATGAACGATACCTGGGGCTTCAAGTACTTCGATCACAACTGGAAATCAGATACCATGCTAATCCGCAACCTGGTGGATATCGCATCCAAGGGCGGCAACTTCCTGCTGAATGTAGGACCTACCGCCGAGGGATTGATTCCTGAGGTCAGCGTGGAACGGCTGCAGTCCATGGGAAGGTGGCTGAAGCTTAACGGTGAGGCTGTTTACGGCAGCCAGGCAAGTCCATTCAGCCGTCCTGCCTGGGGACGCTATACTCAGAAGGGCAATGTGCTTTATGCCATCGTGTTTGACTGGCCTGCCGATAATCTGCTTCTGGTGAACAGTGGCGATCGGAGCTTTAGCAAAGCAACGCTGCTGGATGGGAACATAGCACTTGCACTGGAGCCGGCAGAGGGGGGTGTTGCAGTAAGCCTTCCAGCTTCAGCTCCCGATGGCATTGCTTCAGTAGTGATATTGGAATAAGCGCTTCTGTGATCAAGCTTCACTGCTCAGGACAGGCACCCCCGGATTATCCGCCCTGAAAGCCAGCGCTATCACGGCAAGGGAAATCCCAAAGCAGATCCAGGCCACCAGGTCATAGTTTCCCGTCAGATCCAGGGATAAGCTGAACATATAGGGTCCCAGCGCCGAGCCGATTACCGTCCAGCTCAGGGAATAACCCGATATGGCTCCCAGATTCTTCAATCCATAAAAGCGTGGCCAGGTTACTCCAATCAGAACCGTATACAGGCCCCATACGATGCCATTCCCGCCAATAATCATCCAATAAGCAATCGGAGCCCCACCCAGCATGGTCAGACCCACAATGGAGAGGGTCATACCCAGTGCAAAAACAAGCAATATGAATTTTAAGCGGATATAGTCACTTGCATAGCCCCCCAGGAATTGCACCCCCACTGCAATCAGCGAGGTGGGGATGAAAATACCCAGTCCCTGCTCCCTGGTAAGTCCGGATGCCTCAAAAACAGAAACCACATGAAATGTTAAACCGCTTATATAAAGTGCCGAAAGGAATAGCCCAAGTGTAAAAGCCCAGAAGGCGAGGGTATTCCTGGCCTCCTTCAGGGTAAAATCCTTATGGGGGAGACTGGGAGGACGTCTGTTTTTTTTCACCTTCCCCAGCTTGCCATCGGGTTCACATCCGCAATCCTGGGGATTATCCCGGAATACCATAAGCACAAAAAAAGCAAATATAATCCCAACCAGGATGGCCAGGAAAATCCAGGCACCTCGCCATTCCAGACGCTGAATAATCTGATCCAGGATCTTGGGAGCAACGGAAAAACCCAGGGCTGAAAAGATACCCAGCACCGCATTTGCAAGTCCTCTTCGCCGGTTAAACCACTTCATTACCATGTTCCTGGAAACCATGGTAAGCAATCCCTGTCCAAAGAACCTGATCCCCCAGAATCCAAGGGCAAGCAGAACAAAGGTTAATACAGTCGGTGAAAGCCACTTAATCTCTGACATGGTTACGACCAGTTGGTCTACGCGGGTCAGGTATACCAGCATCAATCCAAGCATCACCCCGGCAATAAAAGCCATGACCCGTGCACCATGCTTATCGTAAAGTTTTCCCGCTCGTGTTATTATCAATCCTGAACCAAGGGTACCCACCAGGTAAGCCAGGCTCAGATTGTTACGGTTGATCTGCAAATCAGATAAGAGGCTTTCGGTAAATACCGAAACCCCCATGGTCTGTCCGGGTATGCTCATCAGAATCCCGATGGTCCCGGCAGCCAGGATCACCCAACCATAAAAAAAAGGAAATTTAGAAACTGGAAAGGGCTTATTGCAGTTCTGCTTCATCGCCCAAAGATAGAAGCAATTTGTGAATTCATCCCTTACAGGCCTTATTCACCCCTAAAGGGTGTCTCCTGTAATT
Source organism: uncultured Bacteroides sp. (assembly GCA_964458155.1). Classification (GTDB taxonomy): domain Bacteria; phylum Bacteroidota; class Bacteroidia; order Bacteroidales. The sequence continues at coordinate 49,986 of CAYWGP010000129.1, read as the reverse complement.
AAATGACTACATTTGACCCACATTTAGCACTTAAGATGATATCTTATGAAAGCACTGAATATAGGAGATTTAAAAATACGCGTACCCATAATACAGGGAGGTATGGGTATTGGGATATCACTCTCCAGGCTGGCTTCTGCGGTTGCGAACATGGGTGGTGTGGGAATCATCTCCACCGTGGGGATTGGTCAGACCGGAAAGCAAAATAACCTGGGATGGAAGAAGGGAAATATTGAAGGCGTCAGACGGGAGATCCGGAAAGCACGCGAATTGAGTACCGGAGTTATTGGGGTTAATATTATGTCTGTGCTTACAGATTTTTCGGACCTGGTCAAAACTTCAATTGAAGAAAAAATCGATATCATCTTTTCCGGTGCAGGACTTCCACTGGACCTCCCCTCCTACCTGACCAAGGGAAGCAAGACCAAACTGGTCCCCATTGTTTCTTCAGGGAGAGCTGCCAGCATTATAGCTCAAAAGTGGCAACAGAATTATAACTACCTGCCCGATGCATTTGTGGTGGAGGGTCCTAAGGCAGGTGGTCATCTTGGCTTCAAGGCCAATGCACTGGAAGAGGTAAGTAACACGCTTGAAAACCTGGTGGAAGAAGTAGCAAAAGTGGCCACAGAGATCAAAGAGAAATTTAACAAGGTGGTTCCGGTAATTGCTGCCGGAGGTATCTATAATGGGAAAGATATTGTGGACATTATGAAACGGGGTGCTACGGGGGTTCAACTGGGTACCAGGTTTGTAGCCACAGAAGAATGTGATGCCTCGGAGGAGTTCAAACAGGCTGTAATTGATGCAAATGAAGAGGACATACAGATTATCAAAAGTCCCGTGGGGATGCCCGGCCGCTCCATTTTTAATGGCTTTCTGAAGGAAGCTGCGGATGGACAGAGAAGACCGGCGGTCTGCAAAAGTAACTGTATTAAATCATGCAACCCAAAGACAACACTTTACTGCATCTCCGAAGCTCTCCTTTCAGCATTCAGAGGGAATCTAAAAGATGGATTTGCCTTTGTGGGATCCAATGCAGGCAGAATAAAGAAAATCTCCACTGTGAGAGAGATCTTCACAGAACTACAGCAGGAGTACAGCGACGCTGAGTAACATTTAGCCCAGAGCCTCCAGCCAGGTATTGGCCATTAACTGGGCTCCGGCCATGGAAGGGTGCACCCCGTCGGCAGCCCAGTATGTTGGATCTGCCAGCTCAACAGCCCGGTCAAATGCCTCCTGGAAGGGTACCCAGGTGGCTCCAAATTCATCTGAGATCTTTTTAGCTCTAGCCTGGTAGGCACTGAAGGGCTCCACCCACGATTCGTCCACCGCACTGGTTCCGGTCAGGATAAAGGGCTGACAGACCAGCAGCTTCAGATCGGGAAGAGCCTCCTTTGTCCTCGTAAGCAGTTCCCTGAAATCTATGTCATAGATTTCAGGAGTACCGTCGTACTCTCCGTTCCGGAAATGCCAGTAGTCATTCACACCAATAAGGATACTCAACACATCCGGTTTCAAATCAAGACAATCCTTATCCCAGCGTTCGGCCAATTGATAAACTTTATTGCCGCTTATTCCACGATTATAAATGGTCAGATCCTTTGCTGGCATCTCCTCCAAAAGCCACGAGCCAATATGATTGGCATATCCCACCCCGAAAGACCATGCATTGTTGGGCAGTTCCTGGCGCTTGTTCCGTCCGGCATCGGTAATGGAGTCGCCCTGGAAAAGAACCACATCGTCCTTTGCAAAGAAATCATGGATTCTGGCATTCCCCTTTGCAATTGTACAGGACCTGGTCAGCAAGGGCATCCCCGCAACAGCAGCAGCACCCAGGCCTGCGCTCTTAAAGAAATTTCTTCTTGAAAAATTATTCGAGTCTTTCATAATCCGGAGAGTATAGTTGAGAAAAATTAAAGGTAGTAAAATTCCATATTGGAGATCCGGGAAGAAAGGAGTAGTTTTATTCAAAACGAAATCATGAAATACAGAAAATTTGGAAGCAAGGGACCGGAGATCTCCGAAATTGGCTTCGGAGCCTGGGCCATCGGTGGAAGCTGGGGCGAACAATCGGATAAGGATTCCCTGGATGCACTTGATATTGCACTTGGAAAAGGAGTAAACTTTATCGATACTGCTGCCGGCTACGGCAATGGCAGGTCCGAGCGCATCATCGGGGAATTCCTTAAACAGAGATCTGAGCAGGTTTATGTGTGCACGAAGACACCCCCGGCACATGGCAAGTGGCCCCCTTCTCCCTATTGCAGGATTGAAGAACGCTATTCAGAAAAATACCTGCGTGAAAATGTGGAGGAACGCATGAAAAATCTTCAGGTGGAATGCCTGGACGTACTGCTGCTTCACACCTGGACCCGGGCCTGGAACGACCGGCCAGAGGCCCTTGAGATCCTTCAGAAAATGAAGTCGGAAGGTTTAATCAAACAGGTGGGCATCTCCACACCCGAACACGATCAGAATTGTGTGATTCAGTTGATGCGCGACGGGATGGTCGATGTCTTGCAGGTCATCTATAATATCTTTGAGCAGGAACCGGCAGCCCAGCTTTTCCCGGTGGCCACAGAAACAGGCACAGGCATTATAGTCAGGGTTGCCTTCGATGAAGGGGTACTCACCGGTAAATATAAGGGTAAGGAAACATTTGGCCCCGGCGATTTCAGAAGCAATTATTTTGCAGGTGATCGCCTGGAAAGGGGAGCCAGGCGTACCGAGGCCATAAAAAAGGAATTTAAGGATAGCGGCTTCACCATGCCTGAGCTGGCTCTGAAATTTGCCCTCACCCATGAGGCAGTATCCACCGTTATTCCAGGGATCCGTAATAAACAGCAGGCCCTTATGAACACGGTTATATCTGAGTTGCCCGAGCTATCAGAAGATCAAATGCTACGACTTCATGAACACAGCTGGAACCGCGGGTTCTGGTACGGGGGCAAATAAATGCTTACCGGGCCTGATAGACAGGCAGAACCTTCAGATGCTTCTCAAGCACCTCACCCGGAGTAATGGGTGCACCTTTGTATAGCAGCTTATTATTGCCAATGCTTACCGGATCACCCTGCCTTCGGTCCGGCTTACTTAACCACTCCAGGAAGCGACTGGCATCATGGTGATCCATGAACTGCAGCAGATACTCCTTTTCGGGGCTTAAATGGAGCTTCAGGGCCTCCATGCCGTCCTGCTCAGTTCCAATACAGAAGAGCCCGGGCAGATAATCCTTTTTCAGGAACAGTGGTACTTTTTTTTGAACCCTGCCCTGGTAGTATTCCACCCTGTCGTCCCACTCGGCAAAGGTATTCCATCCCGATGCCACATGACGGTAAATATAATTGAGTTCCAGGTCCGCATAAATGGTATCCGGTGCATCCGTCATGGCGGGCACCACCATATCTACAAAATTCAGAGCCGACAATTCTTTGTTACCGTCTTCAGATAGTGCAAAAACCGGGACCATGACTACTTCCGGAAAACCATCAAAAAGTAGTGAAACATCCGCAGTGACATTTCCAGTAAGATCTACCTCCCTGGTTCCTTCTGCCTCAATCATTACACGCTGATCACTGATGCTTCCGTTCAGCTTCAGGTAACGCTGGCTGAGCACCTGCTTTTCGCTTCGTCCCAGTGTGGCTTCCGAACCCAGGTCCGTACTGCCGGGACTCCCATCCACCGACAGATCCAGGTTTCTTGAGAAACTTACATCGGCTATATCAATCTCCCCGTATTCCGTGATATAGCGGTTCCATTCATAAAACCTGAGCCGGTAAGATTCGGGGATACGGAGGCTCAGTTTCAGATACTCAATGCGGTCGGCAGGGGAAAAGCGGCCCGATGCATCATTCAGGAGAGCGTAATCCCGGTTCTTGCTGAATGTAAAAACCATTCGGAGGTCCTTTCTGGTCAGATCCAGTTGAGGGGCCAGGTTTGTCCCGAAATTGCCTGCCATGGCTCCCATGAATTGTTCGTTATCGGGATACCTTCTGTCCAGAATCTGCACCAGGTGACTCTGGGCATTGGCACTGAGTGTCCACAGATTTTTCTGCCTTAGCTCTGCAGGTTCAGCAGATATCCGGGCATTAAACAGCTCCACATCAACCAGGCTGTTATCCTCTCCTTTATAAGCGACCGTCTTAAAGCGTTTCACTGAGGTACATGCAGAAATGGTCAACAGCATCAGGGATCCTGCTAAAAGGAAATTTAACTTTCTCATGACATATTGTTTTGTTGGCCGGGAAGCTAATCCCTGAATACCATGGCTACAATCATATCATCGGGATGTTCGATACAGGTGATCTCCACTTCTTTTACGAACTCCTTTGGATTACATTCGAGGTTCGGAGTACAGTCGAACGCCATCCCATCTTCATACACATCATCCTCACTATGGTCGACGCACCGCGGAGCACCCAGGTTACGTACGATTAGATAATACATGATTTAAACACAATTTATGATGTAATTTCTGTAATTACAAATCTTCCTTTATTTGAGCCTGGACTCGCACCATTCCACTATACGTGCAAAGACCTCCTCTCTGTTCTTTTCATTGAAATTCTCATGGAAGTTATCGGGATACCAGATTTCCGTCAGATATTCAGGACTCACCTTATTAAGCAAGATTTTTGTACCATTGGCATCAGCCACTTTATCATCACCTGCCACAATAACCAGCATGGGATGGTTCCACTCAGCAATATGGTCCGGAATCCAGGTCTGAGCCTTCAAAAGCTCAGCTGCAAAACGAGCTGTTACCTTACTGGCCATTATTCCATCCCGTTCATCCTTCCTGTAGCGTTTGTAGATCTCTTCATCATGGGTGGCATTCACCAGAAGGTCCTCAATGGGCACAACCATTTTCGGAGTCAATGCAGATAGTAAGCCGGCCAACTTTTCCAGAATCCAGGGAGTTTTGACTGCATTGACATAGTATGGCGATGAAGTAATAAATCCTCTCACCAGCGGATGTCCCTTAAATCGTTTGATCCCATAATGTGTGGTGATCAAGCCCCCCATGGAATGTGACAGGATAAAAATAGGAAGCTCCGGATAGTTCTGTTTTACCCACTCAAGCATCAAATCCAGATCATCCAGGAAAACCTCGAAACGTGGAATATAAACCGTTCTTTTCTTATCGTGCCCATGCTGGTCATGTGCCACTGTGGCAAAACCCTGTTCTTTAAGATAGAGGCCGGGATTGACATAGTTGCCGCCATAATCCATCCCTCCATGAACAGTCAGGAACACAGCCCTGGGTTGCCGGGGTTCCCAGATATGGATATCACGCTGAATCCCATCGCTGCAGTTTAGTTTTTCAATGCGGTCCTCAAAAAATCTCATATATATGGTTTAAATAAATATTTCGCCTGTCATGTAAGTGACAGCATGCCCGGATATCTCCACCCGCTCACCCTTATCTTCACAGTGCAGTTCTCCTCCCCTGGATGAAAGCTGACGGGCTGATAATTCTTTCTTCCCCAGCACCATGGACCAGTAAGGTGTAAGGGAGGTGTGGGCCGAACCTGTCACAGGGTCCTCATTGATCCCTGTCTGCGGTGCAAAAAACCGTGATACAAAATCAACATCATTCCCGGGAGCCGTAACAATAACGCCCCTTCCGCCAACCTGGGCAAGCAGGCCAAAATCCGGATCCAGGCCGGCAATCTCAGATTCACTGGCAAATACAAACATAAAATCGGTCCTTCCCCTGAATGCTTTCAATGGAGGAGTCTGCAGGGCTGTCACGATCAGTTCCGGAACTAACATTTCCTCCATGCTGTCGGCAGGAAAATCAAGTGTAAGCAGGTCCCCGCTCCGTTTCACTTTTAACCTCCCGCTATGGATGGACTCAAAGCAGATCCAATCGCCCTGATACTCCAGGTGCTCAAAAAGTACATGCGCTGTGGCCAGGGTGGCGTGACCACATAACTCCACCTCCATCTCGGGGGTAAACCACCTGATTTCAAAACACTCCCCTATGGGCACGGCGAAAGCAGTTTCACTCAGGTTGTTTTCGTTGGCTATCCTTTGCATCAGGGCCTCATCCGGCCATTGATCAAGGATGCAGACGGCTGCCGGATTGCCCTGAAATACCTCCCGGGTAAATGCATCTACCTGGTAAATGGTCCTTTTCATTCTGTTCTCTTGTTTCCCGGATAAATATAGTGACCAATAATTCTATAATCAAACAAACAGTCTTCAAGTACCTGGCCTCTCCCTATGTTATGCACCACAAGAGGACGTGAGCCATCCTGTGACATACTGTCTGAAATGATTCCGATATGAGTCACAGCGCCACCCAGGTTCCAGCACACAATATCCCCCGGGACATAGTCTGCGGCATTACCTGTAATACCCTTTTCACTTCCGTGACGCTCAAAGTACTTCATCAGGTTGGGCACCCGGCGATGGTCGATATTGGGATCAGGCCTGTTCAATCCCCAGATTTGTGGGTAGAGTTCAAAATTACTCAGCATGTCCTCATGGACCTCCTGCTGCAAATCAATGTCCATAGCCCTGTAGGCTCTGATCACTACATCGGTGCATACTCCCCTGCCGGCCGGCACATCCCCCATGGGATAATCAATGACAAAGTAGCCCGGATCGTAAATTACATCCTGTTCCGTAAGATTCAGGGCAGCACCGGCCAGTTCCTTTGCAAAGAGATCCCCCCCGTTCTGTCCGTATACCGACAATGCTAAGATCAGGAAACTGCAAAAGAAAAAGTTGTGTTTTAGTGAAGTCCCCAACGAACCTGCTATGAAACATCTCCCTTTATATTTGCTCATTTTCATTTCCTTTCTTTCGCGTAAACCTTCGCCCTCAGGCAGAACGAAGGTCTGCCTGAACGGGGAGTGGCAACGACTTCGAAAAGGACTATTATTATCCAGGCATCTATGATGATGTGAACCTGATCTTTTCTTCAGCCCCTTTTATCCAGTCAACATCCTTCCCGGTAACGGTTCTCCCTGATAACGAGGTTAAGAATCTGCGTGTTTTGCGGCTTTCCTCCAAAAAATACGCTTCTGTGGAGGATGTGATCAAGCTGATCGCTGTTGCGGACCTGAAATGTTGTAAAGTCCGGGAACAATACCAGGGAATACCATGCCTCCATCCCGCCCTTCATCAAATAAACCCTTCCCGGCAGCTCCTTTGCCAGTTTATATAAATCCTCATTCTCTTCCTCGCCATACAGAATAAGTGTACCGGATTTGATTGCAGCCTTTGACCCCATGCCGGGATCATACAGGAGGGCAAGGGGAATATGATACTCCTTATAAGCCTCCCAATCCCTGGTATCATATATGATGATGTTCTCTTCCTTGCTGTAGATCAGGTCTGCCAGGTGGTGGGCCGATATGAATCTGACACTTTCTCCCTGGACCTGCTCCTTCTGATAATTCCAGTCAGGATACAGGCCATTCTTCCTTGAATGATTGGTGAAGGCAGCACTTATTCCCGCAACAATGGCCAGGATGGCCAGGATGTGATTGGTTCTCATGAGGAAGATTTAGCGGTTTTTGAATTGAATCGCTCTTCTACATTTCCCGCGAACCAGAAAGCCACAATGGCAATAAGAGCAATCAGGAAGGTAAGCACTCCGTAATTCATATGAAACAGCTCATAAAGAGAGATATCCCCGATAGATGAAAAGTTTATTGCGCCTTTCAGGGCAGGTTCCGTCTCTGCAAAAAGGATCAATCCTGTAAATAGCCCTGCAATTACAGCAAGCCCATCCAGCTTCCCTGTGAAAACAGCCACACAGGAGGTGCCCGGACAAAGCCCGGCCAGCACAAAGCCAAATCCGAAGACAATACCGCCTAACATCTGTGGCCAGATATAGGTTCCGTTGATGTATATCTGAGTAATATCAAGAACCCCGAAATAACTGAGCCAGTAAATTCCCAGCATGGCTGTTACGATGCCGGAAAAGAGCACTTTGAACATGGCCATATCGCTAAAGTAGAATTGCTGCACCAGCTTTCGGGAATTACCGAAACCGGCCTTCTCCAGAAACACCCCGAATACAATCCCTGTCAGAAGGGCAAACAGAAGTAAATATACTTCCGGAATCTCAAAATTAAATTGTATGGGAGCCATTAGTTCCACGTTTTTTTCATTAACCAGGCGACAGAATACCCACCTATAAATACCGAGATCATAAACAGCCAGGCTCCCGGACTTAAAACAGAGCCTCCGCTAAGTGCCAGACCGCTTGTGCATCCACGGGTAAACTTGGCTGCATATGCCATAAGTAATCCGCCTGAAAAAGCAAAAATAAACCTGCTCATATTTGAAATTCGGGGCCCTTTGATCACTTCAAATTTGAAACGCCGGGATGCAATACCCGAGAGAAGACCTCCTATACAAACCCCCGCAATTTCCAATACCACCCAATCTTTCAGGGGGTGATCAACACCGGAAAGATAAACAGAATAGGCACCTTTGGACAGGGCATAATCTGGAGCGATGGTATGCACCATGGAAGCCACGAGTCCATTGAAAGCCCCGACTGCGCCAAGGCCCCTTCCCGTAACAACAATGGACATGATAATCAGAAGGCCGATACCAACTCCCACAATGTAGGGATTCCAATAAGGATAGGATTCTTTTTTCATAGGCAGATTTTTATTCTCTCTTATCCGGAATGAGCACTGGCCTGGTTACAGGCATATCCAGTTCCTCCCATTCCTCGTATGATCCGTCGTAGAGTAAAACCGGATAGCCAAGATGTCTTGCTGTCAGGTAATTCAGAGAGCCCTTGATACCCGAGTTACAGTATAGCAAGCTTACTTTGGCAGGATCCATTTCTGTCCTGCTGAATAGCTCCACAAGTTCAATATCCGATTTGAACAGGTAGGGACTATCGTCGTAGGTAAGCTTCAGAAAGGAAAGGGAATAAGCACCTTCAATATGTCCTCCCTCCAGGGTGTCCTCCTCGCTTTCCAGAGCCCCGTAATACTCTTCATCCGATCTTGCATCAATAAGCACCTGCCTGTTGCTCCAGCGCTGCTGGTCCAGTTCGGCTGCTGTAATAAAAGTTTCTTTTACCTCAATTACTTCAAAGTTACCTGCCGGAAAGTCAGTCAGTACATCGGCGGTCTCGTAGCCCTCCTCCAACCAGGCTGTCAGTCCCCCGCTCAACACCACAGTCTGCCCGCCCAGTCCAAGGTGATCCAGGGTCAGAAATACCCTGGCAGTGCGATTAAGGAGACCGATATCTTCATGGTATAAAACAATCCTGGAATCCTGATTCACACCTGCTTTTCTCAGCAAATCAACAATGCTGTCCACCGGGGGCATTTCATTTCGATTCCTTTCAGTATTCACTGTGAAACTATAAGGGTCAATCAGGCGGGCACCAGGAATATGAAGCGTGTCAAAAAGTTCTGCTGTTCCTGAATGAAGAAGCACCAGCCCGGGGTCCTGCGAATGATTAAGAAGCCATTCCGCGGACACCAGTACACCGGGTTCCATGGAATCTGTCTCCCGGGTACATCCCGAAATCACAGATGCCGCCAGGAAGGACAGGGCAACACATAAATATTTCATAAAAGAAACCATCATGTATATTTGCTTACTAAAATATGAAATTAAAACTAAAGTCTGACCCAGCGCATGGCGGCATCAACTGTGGAAAAGGGCCTGATTTGCAGGGATTTTACTTTTTGCCCAAGGATAATTGTATTGGTTATCATGGGCGCATCCTGGACAACAGCAATTTTCAGATCCTTTAATTGATCAAGATTTCCCTGTAAAAAATCTACCAGGACATTCAGGTTTCGCTCATTATGCTTCACATCTGCATCCAGGTAAGTGGTAAGGATACCTTTGTAAGTCTTTAAATTGGGATAATCTGATAAAAGCTTTGTCCAGGATTCGATAATGTCATCGAAATGGACTTCTCCCGAGAAATGGCGTATAATTACACCATTGTCTTCATGAATTGCGATTTCCATTCACAGTAGATCTAAGAGTAAGTTAAATTCCAATAGTAAAAATATCAAATAAGTACCAGAGAATACATATTCTTAGAGCTATTTATTGACAGCCTGTCAAATTGTGGAGATCAAAGGAGGGTATTCTGCATATAAACGGGCTATCTTGTGATTCAATGAAAATCAGGTATATTTACCCCCCAAATCCACATTCCTCCATGAGAAAAAAGCTCCGGTTTATACTTGTCCTCAGTCTTTCCATCTTAATCACTTCCTGCAACCAGGGGAAGGAAACAGGGGAACAGCAAAGCGACGAAAACACATCCAATGTGGTTAAAAAAAGACGTGAAGACGGGACCCTCTCAAGCCTTAACCCGGTTGACGAACAGGGTTATATTCATGGAGTAAAGGTAAATTTCTATGAGGACGGAGTAACGGTTCATTCTAAAATCACCTATGAGCACGGTCGCAAACACGGGCCTGCAATCTGGTTTTTCAAAAGCGGAAAGATTTACGAGCATACGAATTATTACCAGAACAGAAAGAACGGGCTTACAAAACGCTATTACGAAAGCGGAGAATTGTACGAAGAGACCATGTTTGATGCAGGCGAAGAACTACCCGGCAAAAAAGTATATGACAAGGAAGGTGAATTGTTACCTCTTTAAGAGGATATAATTACTGAACTCCCCCAGTCTGCGACCTCCCAGCAGCTTCTTTTCGATCCAGGATATCACACGGTATTTGGTCCTGTCATGTTTGGGCTTCGAGGGATTCTGACTCTTGGCCGGGCCCGAGAAACGCAGCTGATCATTCCAGTCGAATGTTCCGATCCAGGGAAGCATAACTGCCGGATGACTATCCCTGTAGACTGTAAGTTTTGAAAGATTACCGTAGTCAAAAATACGATCGAATTTGTGTGCTGCTTCCATCTTTGCCACACTTTCCCTTCCGCGGTGATTGGTCTTGAAAGCCTTGATCTTATTTTGCATAAGCCGGGGCGGACGAACCCAGCCATAGTGAAATATCTCTGCATCCACCTCTGCCACATACAATTTATAAGTGCCGTCCTGCTGCCTGTAATTGAGGCCGTCGAAACCGGGAATAGTCCGGAAAGACTGTGCCGATTCCCAGGAATGGATATCAGCTTTATTCCTGACAATCCGGATCTCTTTGCGATACCAGCAATGGCCATCCTGTACATGCTCATAATCGCCCCAGAAGTGGCGATAGCGGAACAAAAGGCCCTCCACTTCCCGGTCATCCAGAAGCTCCTCGCATCTTTTCCTGATGGTATCCAGGTCCCTTTCATGAACCACCTCGTCGGACTGAAGGTAAAACAGCCAGTCGCCCGTACAGTGTTTCATTGCAAGATCGGTCTGGTGGGCATGTTCCATTCCACGGGGATACTTTTCAATATCCCAGGTGGTATCAAGGATGCGAATCTTATCACTCCCAATGGCAGCTATTTCAGCCCTGGTGTTATCATCTTCATCCGAATCGCCCAGAGCCACTACAAATTCATCCACCAGAGGCAAAATGGACTCCACCGATTGCCGCATGGGATAGTATAGCTTAAGGGCGTTCTTGCCCATTGTAAATCCGCTGATTTTCATAAAAATCTAAAACATTTGCATGGAGTGAAATTTCTTGTAGAGACCATCCTCATTAGAGATCAGCTCCTTATGTGTTCCCCGTTCCACGATCTTTCCCTCATCAATCACCAGGATCAGATCGGCATGTTTGATGGTGGAAAGCCTGTGGGCAATCACAATGGAGGTCCGGTTTTGCATAAGCTTGATTATGGCATCCTGCACCAGGCGTTCCGACTCCGTATCCAGGGCAGAAGTGGCTTCATCCAGGATTAATATGGGCGGATTGGCCAGTACTGCGCGGGCAATACTGATCCGCTGCTTTTGTCCGCCACTCAGCTTACCCCCGCCTTCACCAACTCCAGCTTCATAGCCATCCTCGTTCTCCATGATAAAGTCATGAGCATTGGCTACCATTGCCGCATTGCTAATTCGCTCCAGGCTGGCCCCTTCGCTTTTGCCAAAGGCGATGTTGTTCCTGAAGGTATCGTTGAAAAGAATCGATTGCTGACTCACCATGCCCATCAATGACCTTAAAGACTTCACCTGGAAATCCCTTACCGGAATTCCATCGATATAAATCTCACCTTCGGTGGTGTCCATAAACCTGGGGAGCAGGTCCACCATGGTCGATTTTCCCGAACCTGACTTACCAACCAGAGCCACTGTTTGACCCTTCTTGATAGTAAAAGAAATATCCTTCAGCACATATTCCTTCTCATACTTAAAGGATACACTCCTGAATTCTATGGAGTCCCTGAAACCATCTGCCACAAAAGCATCGGGCTTTTCTATGATTTTGTCATCGGCCAGTAAGAGCTGGTCAACACGATCCACCGATGCCATGCCCTTCTGAATGTTTATCCAGGCAGTGGAGATGGTTTTGGATGGTGGGATGATCTGGCTGAAAATTATCAGAAAAAGAATCAGGGCCGGTCCATCCATCTTATCATATCCACTGAGGACCAGGGTGCCACCATAAGCCATGATTACCATCAGCGCTATGGTTCCCATAATTTCGCTGAGCGGACTGGCCAGGTATCTCCGCCGTACCACTTTACGTATCAGTAATGCAAAACGATGATTGGTACTGAAAAAACGCTCTTTCATCTGCTCCTCACCATTAAAGGCCTTGATGATCCTTAAGCCTCCAAGGGTCTCTTCCAGCAAAGCCAGTAGCTCACCAAGACGCTGTTGTCCCCTGAAGGAGGTTCTCCTGAGACTTTTACCTATGCGTCCGATCAGGTAGCCCGAAAAGGGTAAGACCAGGAGTACAAAAAGGGTCAGTTTAAAGCTGATGGTAAAGAGTATCGACATGAAAATGATGATGGTGATGGGATCCCTGAAAAGCATCTGCAGGGAACTGAGCAGGGATGCTTCTATCTCCTGAACATCATTGGAAATCCGTGCAATTACATCCCCCTTTCTTGCCTCTGTATAGTAAGAGAGTGGAAGTTTCAGCACCTTTCTGTATATATCATCCCGGATATCCCTTACAAGGAAAGCACGAATGGGAGCCAGCATAAAATTGGCGGCGAATATGAAGCCGTTTTTCAGAAGGGCGAAAACCACCACCAGGATACTTACAAGAATCAGGGCCCCTTTATTACCATGAGCCGCCATGATTTTTCCCATGTAAAAATTCAGGGTATGCATGAAATATTCGCTGCTCAGCTTGAACTTCATGGGTTCTGTAACCAGTTCCTGATTCCCAAAAAGAACCTCCAGGAAGGGGATCACCATGGCAAAAGAGAAGAGGGCGAAGAAGGCTCCCAGGATATTGTACAAAACATTCTGTACCACATACCACTTGTAGGGAACCAGGTAATTCAGAAGCCTGAAAAATCTTTTCATATCTACAATCCCGTATAATTCCAGGGTGTAATCTTGTACAGCTCCTGTTTCACCTCCTGGCTGACATTCAGGTTTTCAATAAATCTATGAATGGTGTCCCCGGTCACTGCCTCGTTGGTGCGGGTGAGTTCCAGCAGTGCTTCATAGGGCTTTGGATACTCCTCTCTCCTGAGAACCGACTGTATAGCTTCGGCCACAACGGCCCAGTTTTTCTCCAGGTCGGCGCGGATGGCAGCTTCGTTTACGATGAGTTTACCAAGTCCTTTAATCATTGATTGCATGGCAATAAGGGTATGCCCCAGGGGCACGCCAAGATTCCTTAGAACGGTCGAATCGGTCAGGTCGCGCTGCAATCTTGAAACAGGGAGCTTTGTTGCCAGGTATGCAAAAACCGCATTGGCCATCCCCAGGTTCCCTTCGGCATTCTCAAAATCGATGGGATTCACTTTATGGGGCATGGCTGAAGAGCCAATCTCTCCCTTCTTTATCTTCTGCTTAAAATAATCCATGGATATATAGGTCCAGATATCCCGGGCCAGATCCACCAGGATGTTGTTGATCCTTTCGAAGGCATGGAACATGGCAGCCAGATTATCATAGTGCTCAATCTGGGTAGTGGGCCACGAACGTTTCAGACCCAGCACTTCACCCACAAAATGCTCACCAAAACTGAACCAGTCAATTTCGGGATAAGTCAGCACATGGGCATTCATATTGCCAGTTGCACCCCCGAACTTGGCTGGGACAGGGATCTCCTCCAGTTGCTCCAGCTGAACATCCAAACGCTCGATAAAGACCCGTATCTCCTTTCCCAGCCGGGTGGGAGATGCCGGTTGACCATGGGTACGGGCCAGCATGGGAATCTGATCCCACTCCGTGGCCAGCCTCTCCAGCTCCTGGGTCAGTTGATCCAGCAGGGGATAATAGCTGACCTTCATGGCGTCTTTCAAAGACAGCGGAGTGGCCGTATTGTTAATATCCTGGGAGGTAAGTCCAAAATGGATAAATTCCTTGTACCTGTCCAGTCCCAGTTTTTCAAACTGCTCCTTCACAAAGTACTCAACTGCCTTCACATCGTGATTGGTAACCTTCTCGATTTCTTTTATCTTTTCCGCATCCCCGATTGTGAAACCGGTATAGATCAGTCTCAGCTTTTCCTGCTGCTCCGAACTTACATCCGACAAAGCACTTATACCCACCTTGCACAGCGCTATAAAATACTCTACTTCAACCATAACCCGGTACCTGATAAGACCGAATTCTGAAAAATATTCGGACAGGGTTTCTGTTTTTGACCCGTAGCGGCCATCCACCGGGGAAATAGCTGTTAATCTGTTTAATTCCATTCGGATGCTAGTTTTGAATGATCCCACAAATTTAGCAGAAAATATTCTTACTTTTGAAGTTATATACAGTTCATTATGAAGCAAGCCACATATACGGTTCTCGCTGCTATTCTGGTTCTGGTACTAAGCAGCCAGGTTATAGCACCTGACACCATTGATCCCGATACTGTATCCGGAAGCAAAACACTGGTCTATACCTTCGCCATCCAGGATAACATTGCAGCCCCCACCTGGCGAATCACCCAGGAGGCTTTGGAAGAGGCTCTATCCATGAAGGCCGATGTGGTGATTCTTCAACTGAATACCTATGGAGGTGAAGTCAGCGCTGCTGACTCCATCCGGACTAAACTTCTGAACGCACCCATGCCTGTCCATGTGTTCATAGACGACAATGCAGCCTCAGCGGGTGCCCTGATTGCCATTGCCTGTGACAGCATTTATATGAAGCCGGGAGGAAAGATTGGTGCAGCTACCGTGGTCAATCAGACCGGGGAACAGGTACCGGACAAATACCAGTCTTACATGAGAGCCACCATGAGAGCTACTGCGGAGGCACATGGAAAGGACACCATAATTTCGGGTACAGATACGCTCTATACCTGGCATCGCGACCCTGCCATTGCCGAAGCCATGGTCGACCCGAGGCTCTATGTGAAAGGAGTAAGTGATACCGGCCAGGTGCTTACCTTTACTGCGTCAGAAGCAATGGCCAATGGCTATTGTGAAGGAATGGCTGCATCCGTCGAAGAGGTGATCGCTACACTGGGAATCGAAGAATATGTACTCAGCTCTTATACGCCCACCGGCATGGACAAAGTGATTGGTTTTCTGATCAATCCCCTGGTAAGCGGTGTACTGATCATGATTATCATTGGCGGCATTTACTTCGAGCTGCAATCGCCTGGAATAGGTTTTGCCCTTGGAGCTTCCATTGTAGCTGCCCTGCTCTACTTTGCACCCCTCTACCTGGAAGGGATGGCCGAAAACTGGGAACTGATTCTCTTTATCGTGGGCATCATTCTGATCATGGTGGAAATCTTTGCCATACCCGGCTTCGGGGTTGCCGGAGTAGCGGGGATCATTGCGGTAATTACCGGGCTCACGCTGAGCCTGGTTGACAATGTGGTGTTTGAGAATCCGGAATTTACCGGTGAAGGGCTCGGGATCTTAATGAAATCATTAAGCCTGGTACTGGTAGCAGTGCTGATGGGGATCATATTCTCTCTGTGGGCCACACGGAAGCTACTTACCACCACTGCGTTTGGAAATCTTTCTCTTAGTAGCGAACAGCGCATCGAAGAGGGGTTTATCGGAGTGGGAACCGAACAGCTGGGCCTGATCGGGGAAGAGGGTGTGGCACAAACGGTCCTTCGGCCATCGGGCAGGGTCATGATTAAGGATAAACTCTATGATGCTGTATCTGAATATGGCTTTATTGAAAAGGGGGAACACATCAAGGTCGTACGATACGAGACCGGTCAGGTATATGTGGTCAAAGCATAAGATTTCATGATTGTCCGAGATTACCGGCCGGGCGATTTCCAACAGGTTGAGAACCTCTGGAAAGATACCGGAGTTTATCACCCGGAGCGAGGCGACAATCATGGTACCATCCTTCGGTGCAATGCCCTGGGAGGAAAATTTCTGATCATGGAAGATGAAGAGAATCAGAGGATCATCGGTACTTCCTGGCTCACCTGGGACGGAAGGCGGGTGCTCATGCATCATTTTGCAGTTCTGCCCTCCAGGCAGGGATCAGGTTATGGCAGGAAACTTGCAGTGGAATCATTGGAATTTGCCAGATTGAAGGGGGTGCCCCTGAAGCTGGAAGTGCATCGCGATAACATCCCGGCTGTTAAACTATACAGAGATCTGGGATTTAAAGTGCTTGAAGCTTATGAAGTATATCTGCTCCATCATGACAGCTAGGAATCTCCTGCTATTTTTACTGGTGTTCCCCCTGCCCATTAAGGCCCAGTCGAACCCATGGTCGGCATGGGATAGGGATGTGGTCGGGTCACTGAATACTGCTGCTGAGAAGGAATACCTTAATGATGAAGAAAAAAAGGTGATCCTTTTTATGAATATGGCCCGGCACAACGGGCCCCTTTTCGAGCAAACATTCCTGGACAGCTATATTCAGGAAAAACAGCAGGAAAACAACAGTTATGTAAGATCACTTCGGAAGGCTCTTAAGAAAATTTCAGGGCTTTCACCGCTGATCCCAGAAAAGGACCTGACTGCAGTGGCACAGGGGCATGCAAGGATTTCAGGAGAAAAAGGGACCACCGGACACCAGGATTTCAATAAGCGCTTTGAACCACTGCTGGGTAATCCCTACAATCATGTTGGGGAGAACTGTTCCTATGGCTATGAGCAAGCCATTGACATTGTGATCTCCCTGCTAATCGATGAAGGAGTAAAAAGCCTTGGTCACCGGAATAACATTCTGGCCGGCGACTTTAACTCCGTCGGAGTAGCCATCAGGCCTCATAAGACCTATCGCACCTCCTGCGTCATGGACTTTGGATCCAGAACCCGCAGTGCTTTGAACGAGGTACCCTACTGATTGTTTATTCTTCCTGCTGATTATTCTCAGGTAAAAACTTCAGCTGCTTCCTGTGGGCAAATACCGATAGTGCGATCAGTAAGAGCACGATCACATAGGACCAAAGCGGAATCTTAAATGAAGATCCACTGGCATAGGAATGCATTCCACCCAGGAAGTAGTTGACCCCGAAATAAGTCATCATTACAGAACTATAGCTGATAAAGGAGGCCAGATTGAAGGCGAACCTTCCACGCAGGCCAGGAATCCTGTGCATATGTGTAACAAAAGCGTAGACAAGAACCGTAATCAGCGCCCAGGTCTCCTTGGGATCCCATCCCCAGTAACGACCCCATGACTCATTGGCCCAAACGCCTCCCAGGAAGACCCCGGCAGTCATAAAATAGAGTCCCACAATCAGGGTTAAATGGTTCACATTGCTTACCTGTTCGATCACTTCTTCCATTCTGGCCTTATTGGCAGGAGTCAGAACAGCATAGAGAACAACATTTAAAAATCCCATGATGGATGCCAGTCCGAGGAATCCGTATCCTGCCATGATCACAGCCACGTGAATGGTGAGCCATGGTGACTTAAGCACAGGAACCAGGTTTGTAATTTCCGGATTCATATTGCTCATTCCTGCTACCATTAAAGCCAGAGCAGCCAGTATGGCAGTGAGTGCCAGGGCATATCCCGATCGCTTCACAAAAATCAATCCGGCCAGAAGGGTTACCCAGGCCACAAAAATCATGGATTCATAGCCATTACTCATCGGGGCATGACCACTGACGTACCATCTTATCCCCAGGGCTACCGTGTGGATCAATAGTGCCACCACCAGGTGAATTATCCCCACCTTAAACAGGAATTTATAGGCCTTGCGAGGTCTGAAGACCAGCAGGAAGGACAGGGCCATCATCATCACACCAAATATGCCATAAATTTTTGCCAGCACCGGGAAAATATTGATCCGGTTGTAGGTGATCTCCATCCTCTTTTTAGATTCTGGTGGAAGTAAGCTATCGCTACGCTGATTGGCACCAAGCTGATTAACATAGAGCACGGCAGATTTGTAATCACCCATCTGCAGGGCTGAAAGGTAACGCAGGAATACATTTTTCATGGTATCTCCCTGCTGAGTCATCTGTCCGTTCAGGGCTTCGCTAACAGATGCCCATTTATTATTCTCTGCTCCCTGGTCGGGAAAGATACGGATCAATCCACCCGATTGGACCAGGTAAAAGGCATTAAGCCTGTCATCCAGCTTAATCACCTCCCGGTCAAGCTCGCTCTGCATAACCACCTGTTTTGAGTAGGCTTCATTTACCAGGTCTGATAGCACATAGTTCCCGAGAGAATCCATCATATCATTAAAACTCACCATCTCTCCCCTGTAACCAGTCAGGCGATGCAGCTCAGGATGTTTTATCTTAAACAGCTCCTTCTGCTGCCAGACTCCAGGATAGATGATCATCCCAAGGAGCACCTGGTCCGAAGTATAACTTTCGTACCTCCCGTGCTTTGTAATTTTTCTGACCACCTCATGACTAAGGGTATTCATGGGCTCATATCGTCCCCCCTTATCCTGAACCCACAAATTGCCAAAATCACTGGCCACATCCTGGGGGGGTACCTCCTGCGAAAATACGGATATACTTCCTCCCAGCATAAGCAGGATCACGGCGATACTTCGAGCCACCGGTGCCGATTTCCGGGCAATCATGGCAAACCTGGTTCCCGGGACAAACAGGGCCACTATCATACCGGCAATCAAGACCAGGTATCCCAGATAGGTAACAAAGGTGCCGGCACGGTCCTTGTTCACCGAGAGTATGGTTCCAAGTTCATCATTATCATAGGAGGCCTGGTAAAATCTGTACCCCCGGTGCTTTAATACGTTGTTCATAAATATCCTGTGCTCTTCCTGTATTCCCATTTCCGGATCGAGCAGTACCACGTCGCTGGCAAAGGAGGAAGGACTATTGGATCCCGGATAGCGCTCCACCTCGAAATTCTTCAGGAACAGTGAAAATGGTAACTGAATTTCCCGGGAGCCATAAGTAAGCGTATAGCGTAGATCTCCCATACTCCCCTCCACTGGCTGTCCTGCAAGCCTGGCCAATCCGGGCACATACACCTCTGAAATCATCCCCCTGTATTTGATCTCCACTTTCACTGCTCCAAGGTGTGAGCCTGTTTGCCCGGCAGGGGCCCTGACAACCTGTTTTCTGGCCGAAGGCAGATAATCCTGAAGAGCCATCCGGAACTGACCCATGGCATAAAGTGTATTTTCACGGACGGGGACTGTTTCCCCTGCTGCATATTCCTCATCGGCATTGCCTCCCATCTGCATCACCGTTACATCAAAGGGAGAAACCATCAGGATTTCTTCCCCCTGAGAATAGAAATTGATCATGGCTTCACTATCTGCACGGTTGAATCCGATGGTCGTTCCATTTATTTCCCTGATGGCACCGGATGGAAGGCCGGCGGAAGTCTGACGATCACTTACGAGCATTAACTGCAGGTAAGGTTCTCCACCCGGGGCTTCAATATATTGCTCAACTACACTGCTCAGATACTCAGTGGATTTGATTCTAACCTTTTCTCCACCGACGCTGGCACTCATACGCAAATCCTTTGGAGTCAGTTCAGTAATCATCACCTCCTTTGAAAAAGCTGAGCTCTCTCCCTGGGCTTCCAGGTACACATCCACATAAGCGTTGTCGCTCAGCATTATATCAGAAGCAGTATTTTCACGGATATGCATATTTCCCTCGTAGGAGATGAAGCGTGTAATGGAAGCTCCAAGCAGAATCAGGATAAATGCCAGGTGAAACAATAAGACAACAATCTTCTTCCTCCGGAAGAGTTTTTGTTTCACCATCACACCAAGCAGGTTGATCCCGATAAGTAACATCAGGAGCTCGAACCAGCGAGTTCCATAAACCACTGCCCATGCCGTCTGCGTTGAATAAGCACTCTCCACAAAAGTAGCCAGTGCAAGTACAACTATCAGCACAATCATCAAAACCGCCATAAATGGCATGGTAACCAGGAAGCTTAGCTTTTTCATCATATTTACATATTTAACAACCTACATATTTAAAGGGGGGCCTAAGATAGTAAATTCATCCAAGTTGGAGAAAAGTGCCCAGCTGATATACAACAAAACTGGCAGTCCAGGCAATGGCCGTTGTATAAAACAAAACAAAACCGGCCCACTTCCAGCTTCCCGACTCCCTTCCCACGGCCGCAATAACTGCCACACAGGGGAGGTAGAACAGAACAAAAAGCAAAAAGGAGATACCAGTCAGCCCTGTAAACACAGGAGTCCCGGCCTTTGGCCCTTCCGAATATACCTCGTCCCTGATTCTTTCCTGCAGGGAACGTGATCCATCACTGCCATCCGTATCTGCCTGGTAAAGGACGCCCATTGTACTGACCACAATCTCCTTGGCGGCAAAACCCGTTACCAGGCTGATTCCCATCTTCCAGTCAAATCCCAGTGGCCTGATAACTGGTTCAATGGCCATTCCCAAACGACCAATTAAGGAGTGTTGCTGGCGCTCCGATTCCATTTGCTGAGAAAGCAGAGCAATTTGGGATGCAGATTGCTCCGAATCCTTTTCCTGCTCCTGGGAAATCAGCCTCTTATAATCCTTTGAGTACTCTACATTCCTTGGGAAATATCCAAGGGCCCAGATCACCAGCGACGCCACCAGTATAACGCCTCCCATTTTTTTCAGGTAATGGGCCCCTTTGGTCCACATATGCCGCAGGATCACCCTTATCCCGGGATTCCTGTATATGGGAAGTTCCATCACAAATGGTGCCTCGTTGTTTTTAAACAGCATCTTCTTAAACAGGATGGACATCAGCATGGAAAAGACTACCCCGATCATATAGAGCATAAAAATGACATTCCCTGCCCTGGAGGGGAAAATAGCTCCGGCAATCAGGACATAAACAGGTAGCCTGGCACTGCAGGACATAAATGGAATAATCAACATGGTAAGCAGACGGTCGTTCCGGTTCTCCAGTGTTCTGGTGGCCATGATGGCCGGCACATTACAACCAAAGCCCATAATCAGGGGGATGAAAGACTTGCCGTGCAGACCGAAGAGGTGCATCACCTTATCCATAATGAATGCAGTCCGGGCCATATAACCCGTATCCTCCATCAGAGAGATAAAAAAGAATAGGATCAGAATATTGGGAAGAAATACAATCACACCTCCAACACCACCTAAAATCCCGTCCACAAGCGCATCCCGGAATATGCCCTCCGGCAGGTTTGCATTGATAAACTGACCCAGCAGCTCCACCCCCGTTTCGATCCAGGCCATGGGATAGTTGCCCAGAGTAAAGGTGGCATGAAACATAAGCCACAGAAAAGCCAGGAAAATTGGAAGTCCCAGGTATTTATTTGTAAGTATTTTGTCTATTTTCTGCGAACGTGAGAAGCCTGGATCGCTTCCACTCTTCTTCATGGTTTCCTTAAGTGCACCCGCCACAAAGCCATAACGGGCATCAGCAATCAGCGTATCTGTCTCCTCATTGAAGAGCTTGCTGATTCTATGATTCTCTTCCCTTGCCCGATCCTTGATCTCTATGAAGTTCTCCGCCCCGGAGAGCAGGAAAGCGCAGTTATCATCCTGCTCAAGAAGCTTCAGAGACAGAAACCGGGAAGAGTAGTGATCGGTCAGAGACGGGGTCTGGCGAATAAGTTCCTGAAGCTTTTGAACCGAGTTTTCTATCTCCTCCCCGTAATTGATATGGACATGCCTTATATCGGGATCCTGATTTTCAAAAACGCGTATCACATGGTTCAGCAATCTGAATACACCCTTGCCCCGGCTGCTAATGGTAGGTACAACTCTGATTCCCAATAATTTACTTAATAGCTCCAGGTCAAGCTCATCCTTTTTGGCCAGGAGGTCATCATACATATTCAGGGCCAGCACCACAGTCACATCCATGTCGATCAACTGGCTTGTGAGGTAGAGGTTTCTTTCCAGATTATTGGCATCAACCACATTCACCACCACATCGGGTTTGTTCTTCAAAATATGCTCCCTCACAAAGCGCTCTTCTATGGAGTAATCAGATAGAGAATAGGTTCCCGGAAGATCGGTTATACGGAAGGTATAGCCTTTATGATAAAACAGGGCTTGCTTTGAATCGACAGTTACTCCGGCATAGTTCCCCACGTGTTCCCTGGAGTGTGAGACCCGGTTGAAAAAAGTGGTCTTGCCAGCGTTGGGGTTTCCAACCAGGGCCACATCAATGGTTTTTCCAGGCCTGGGAGCCACCGGTCCCCGCTGCAGAGCATCAGAAACAATGGCCGGTCCACCGCTTAAAACACTCTGGTAGTCTTTCGTGGAAATCACCTCTATGAGACTTGCTTCACTCCGTCGCAAAGAAATATTGCTGTCCAGTACCCTGTACTCCACCGGATCTTTTAAGGGAGCCGACTTCACAACAGTAATGTTCTTCCCACGGATAAAACCCATTTCGGTCAGGCGCTTACGGAAAGCTCCCCGTCCCCTGATCCTGGCAATAGTAGCAGTATCACCAGTATGTAAATCGTTTAAAGTCATTCCTTACATCTTCCCTGCAAACCCGTAGCCCAGCCTTTCAATGGTCTCTTTAATCTGAAGCTCTGAAACAGATTCAGCCTGAATGCTAACCCTGCTATTAAGCCGGTCAGCTATCACTTCTGACACCCCTTCAAGGTCCTTCAACCCCCTTTCGACTGTGGCTTTGCAATGATCGCATGTCATCCCGTCTACCCTGTATTGCATTATATCTTTTTTCATTTTTTCAGCTTTTTCTTTATCTGTTCTGCGCTCTTTCCCAGCGGAAATCAATTTCATCAGGTATCCGTTTAATATCAGCAGCACCAGGATCGCTGAAGAAGCCCACTTGAGCCATCCGGCAGGGTGTTCATGTAAATGGGCAGCAGAGTCTATGGCCCCCGTAAACCATTCCCTGGGAAGAAGCTCGTTGACCAGGGTTCCAAAAAGCAGGGCTCCGCCAATAATGGTACCCAGGTAAATCCATAGCGACTTCTTCCCGAGGGTATTACCTATGACAGCCATGGTAGCGATGTTGGTAGCAGGACCGGCCATAAGCAGGACCAGGGCTGCCCCCGGCGCCAATCCCTTCATCAACAAAACTGCAGCGATGGGAATGGATCCGGTTGCACATATGTAAAGGGGTACAGAAGCAGCTATCATAAGTAGCATGGCCAGATATTCACTGGATATTGTACTGGTGAAAAAGTCAGCAGGAATCAGAACCGAAAGAAATGCGGCCACCAGCATACCTATTACCAGCCATTTGGAAATATCCTGTATGAGTTCCACAAAACCATATCTGAATAACTCTTTTACGGACCTTTCATAATTCTCCTCTCCTCCCTTGTCGCCGGCATCTGCTTCTTTCCCCTTCCTTTCGCTTGCATTTCCCAGAACACCTCCCACAAGGCCGGTGATCATTGCTACCACCGGCCTGATAATAGCCAGGGGAAGCCCGAGCAGGGAATAGGTTGCCAGTATAGAATCCACACCCGTTTGCGGTGTGGAAATTAAAAATGAAATCGTTGGTCCCCGGGAGGCTCCACTCCGGTAAAATCCAATACCTGCCGGCAGCACCCCACAGGAACAAAGCGGCATGGGAACACCCAGCAGGGAGGCATTGAATACAGACCTGAAATTGCTCTGACCCATGTACCTGGTAATGACCTGCCTTGGGAATACGACTCTAAGTACCCCTGCAAATAAAAAACCAAGCAAGAGGTAAGGTGCCATCTCATTCAGCAATATGGCCAGCTCTCGAAAATATGCACCTGCTATTTCTAACATCTCACAAAAGTAAATGACTCCTTCATTCTTCTGATACCCATTATTGGGTATTTTATTTGAAATGGACTATATTTCAGTCATGCGCGTCAAATATCAAATTTTTATTTCTCTTTCGCTTATTTGCATTAATATAAGTACCGTTTTGGCACAGGAGGCTTCTTATATCCTGAAACGGCAGATATTTAAAGTACCCCTTACCTCCATTAACATCTCTCCCGATGGATTGTTCCTCCTGGCAGGTTTTGATGATGGGACTTTCCGCCTGCTTGACCCTCTTGGCTTCGAGACTAAACTCGAGGTGGAGGGAGCCCATTACAAGGCCGTCAATGCCATGGATATGCCACCAAAAATGGATCTTATTCTTACCGCCGGTGCCAACCAGATTAAACTGTGGGATCGCTCCGGGAAACATTTATTCGACTGGACGGGCGGTCATGCCACTACCATCTGGAATGCGGAGATCAGCAATAATGGACTATGGGCAGTCTCCTCGGCCATGAATAAAACCTTCCTGCTCTGGGATGTATACAACAGTGAGTTAAAAGAGAAGATGCGAGGACATGATGATGTATGCATGGCAGTATGCATTAGCGCAGACAGCAGGCTGATTGCCAGCGGTGGCAATGATCAGCGCCTGAATATCTGGGATCTGGAGACCAGGCAGGTGATCGCCCAGCTTCATGGACCCGCCCAGGATGTTTATGATGTGAAGTTCAGTCCTGATAGTAAACTTCTTGCAGTTGCATCCAGGGAAAATTCGGCCAGACTATATGATCTGGAGGAAGAAAAATTACTCTATATCCTGAAGGGACACACAGAGATGATCCTGGAGGCTGAGTTCAGTCCTGGAGGTTCTTACCTGATTACAGGATCGGCAGACCAGAGTATTATTCTCTGGGATGCAAGAACCGGGGAGCGGATCCACCAGTTTCCGGATATTGAGGGTGCGGTCATGGACCTGGTTTTTCACCCCGACGGACAATCTTTTTACAGTATCTCTTATGGGGCTGATCTGACCCGGTGGGCCCTGGATCCCGAAATCTTTGTTCTGAAATATTATGAAAGTTCATACAGGGAGGAGCTTGCTGAAAACCCTCTGTTTGAGCCAAAAAGAAGAGGTGAATCCAGAAAAGACTACGAGGCCAGGCTTGAAAAAGCCAGCACAACAAAGAGTGCTATAATTGCACGCTATTACAAGGATTACCTTCAGGCAAGAAGTCAGTAAGTGCCCAAAAACATCCCTGAGGATAATGCCATGTTGCAGCTTCACCCTAACTTTGTCCCATATGGCTACACACTTACAAATAACTTCCAAACGCTTGTTTCTGAATATCAAGCAGCGCGATAAATTTCATTTTTAGCGCCGATCCATGTGCCTCCCGGTACCCATCCTATACCCCTTTCCCAGTATCCATTAACCAATAACTTACCCCCCATGCTACCTTACGCAGAACCATATAAAATTAAAATGGTCGAACCCATGTACCCCAGTACCAGGTCCGACCGGGAAAAGTGGCTCAAAGAGGCCCGCTACAACCTTTTTAACCTGAAGAGTCAGCAGGTGTTTATCGATCTCCTGACCGATTCAGGAACCGGTGCCATGAGCCAGGAACAGTGGTCGGCACTGATGAGTGGCGATGAATCCTATGCCGGAAGCAAGTCCTTTGAGCAACTTAAAGAGGTGATTACATCATTAACGGGTTTTCCCTATGTTCTGCCAACCCACCAGGGACGGGCTGCCGAAAATGTGCTGTTCTCGGTGCTGGTGAAGGAAGACCATATTGTACCCGGTAACGCACACTTCGATACCACAAAGGGACATATTGAGTTCCGGAAAGCCAGCGCTTTTGACTGTACCATTGATGAAGCTTCTGATACCGCTGTTTATCACCCCTTTAAGGGAAACCTGGATATTGGAAAACTGGAAAACATTGTACAGGTTTACGGGAAAGAACGGATCCCCATGATCATTGTTACCGTAACATGTAATTCAACGGGCGGGCAACCTGTAAGTATGGAAAATTTAAAAGCGGTGCGCCTTTTCGCAGATCAATATGGCATTCCTGTAATATTTGATGCAGCCCGCTTCGCTGAAAACGCTTATTTCATTCAGACCAGGGAAACAGCTTATCAGCAGCATTCGATCAGGGAGATTATCCGGGAGATGTTCTCCTTTGCCGACGGGATGACCATGAGTAGCAAAAAAGATGGAATTGTGAACATGGGTGGATTTATCGCACTCAATAGCAAAGCCCTTTTCCGGGAAGCTTCAACATTTAATATCATGTTTGAAGGGTACATCACCTATGGAGGCATGTCTGGCAGAGATATGGCCGCCCTGGCCCGGGGCCTGGAAGAGGCCACCACTTTTGAGTACCTTGAAAGCAGAGTCAGACAGGTCCACTACCTGGGTGAAAGACTGAAAGAGGCCGGAGTTCCGGTTCAGGAACCATTCGGTGGTCACGCCATCTTCGTTGATGCCACACGTTTCCTTTCGCAGGTACCCAGGGAGGAATTTATTGCCCAGACCCTTGCAGCAGAGCTCTACCTGGAGTCGGGAGTCAGGGCTGTGGAGATAGGTACCCTTCTGGCCGACCGTGACCCGGAAACACGGGAAAACCGCTATCCCAGGCTTGAATTGCTTCGCTTAACCATCCCACGCAGGGTCTATACCCGAAACCACATGGATTATGTGGCAGCTGCCCTGATCAACATTTTTCAACGAAGGGAACAGATTACCAGGGGCTACAAAATCAGGTATGAGGCTCCCATTATGCGTCACTTTACCGTGGAGCTGGAAAAAATTGATTAAAGCAGCAAAAATTAGCGACCTTTGGTCACCAGTGAGATATCCTTCCAGGATTTATTATGAAAGATTTAACCGTAGGAAGCGTAGGTAAGAATATTCTACGATTTGCCATGCCAATGCTGTTGGGGAATTTATTCCAGCAGCTCTATACCTTTGTAGACCAGATCATCGTGGGCCGTTACCTGGGTAAAGAAGCCCTTGCGGCAGTGGGAGCATCATTCCCTGTCATCTTTACCCTGATCGCACTGATCATTGGAATTGCTACCGGTGGCACCATAGTTATTTCACAGTTTTTCGGAGCTAAAAATTACAACAAGGTCAAGCGTGCAATCGACACCATTTTTATTGCAATGGGCTTCTTTGCGGTCATCATGACGGTGGTGGGACTTACTTTCTCCGAGGAGATTTTTCGCCTGATCAAACTCCCCGAAGAGCTTATGCCCATGGCCAACAGCTACTTAAGCATTTATGTATCCGGACTGGTGATTTTCTTTGGATACAACGGTGTGGCGGCCATCCTGAGGGGACTGGGCGATTCCATTACACCGCTTTACTTCCTGATTCTGGCCACCGTAATTAACATCGGACTGGACCTGCTCTTTATTGTGAAACTTGGCTGGGGCATTGAAGGTGCAGCCTTTGCTACACTGATTGCCCAGGGAACAGCTTTTATGGTGGCGGTCGTTTACCTCAACAGAACCCACGAACTGATCAGATTCAATATCAAAGATTTTACCTTCGACTGGGGAATTTTTAAACAGAGCTTACGAATAGGCTTACCCACCGGACTTCAACATACCTTTGTAGCCCTGGGAATGATGGCGCTGATGGGCATCGTAAACGGATTTGGAACCGATGTGGTAGCGGGCTATACCGCAGCCGGAAGACTCGACAGCCTGGCAGTGATTCCCTCCATGGTCTTTTCCATTGCCCTGTCAACTTTTGTTGGACAGAACATCGGGGCCGGAAAACTGGACCGGGTAAAAAAAGGGCTGACCCGTACCATGCTGATGTCGTCGGTCACTGCTATAGTCATTTCCATCCTGATAATTCTTTTTAAATATCCCCTGATGGGGCTTTTCACACGCGACCAGGCAGTAATAGGCATTGGGGGAGAATACCTGACCATAGTAACTTCCTTCTACCTTTTGTTTACTGCCATGTTTACCTACAATGGGGTTATGCGGGGGGCCGGCGATACACTGATTCCCATGTTTATTACCCTGTTTTCCCTGTGGGTCGTGCGGATACCGGCTGCGCTATTTCTCAGCCGGGAAATCATAGAGATCTTTGGTCTTAGCATTAAAGGAGCAGGCATGGGGCAAGCCGGAATCTGGTGGTCCATACCCAGTGGATGGGGAATCGGGCTGGTCCTTTCCTATATTTATTACAAGACCGGCAGATGGAAAACCAGGACTGTTGTGAAGGTCAAAGTCGATCCTGCCACCATCACCCGTTAGGCACTTATAACATTATTTAACGAAATTTCATTGATTAACAGGGGCTGAATGGGTAACTTGGTTCAATATTTGTGCGTCCTATGAGGACTAACTCTACCACGCGTACAGGAATGACCAGGATTACTCTGCTATTTTTAATTTTGCTGCTATTCACAAACAAGCTGGCCGCTCAGGATGACTATGTCCGCTTCAAACGGATTACCATCAATGACGGTCTTTCTGTGAGCTCAGTCTATGATATCTACCAGGACTCCAAAGGATTTATGTGGTTCGGTACCGAGGATGGTCTGAATAAATACGATGGGCAGAGTATCACCGTATACGGGGCACATACCGATCAGCATAATCATCTGGCCAATAAATGGATCGAACTTGTATACGAGGATAAATCCGGAATGATCTGGCTTGGCTCCAAGGGCGGACTCACCAGCTACAATCCACGGAAAGGAAATTTCACGGCCCTGAAGCACGATCCGGAAGATATGAGCACCCTGTCCAATGATAGCATCACAGCCATTGAAGCTGATCTGCAAAATGAAATCTGGGTGGGGACTTATAAGGGATTGAACCATGTGGACAGGTTTACCAGCGAAGTGGAGAGAGTTGTTCCTGACGATGAGGAACTGGTGGGACTAACGGACAGGATTACAGGATTTCTGAGCGATGAGTCGGGTATTTTCTGGATAGCCACCTATAAAGGGTTGTACAGCTATGACGCTAAATCAGGACTTTTCTTCAGTGAGAACGTTGAAGGCATCATTGATACGAGTACCAATATTTATCATATGGCCCGTGGAACCAATGTTATATGGCTGGCAGCCAGCAATGGACTCATAAAATTTGATCTGAGTTCAACGCGGCAACATCAGCTGCTTCCGCTGGAGTTTCCGGTTGAGGATGCAAGTATCGTGAGGATCCTCCCTGATAATCTCGGGCAGGTATGGGTACTTACCGAAGAGGGCCTTTACTGCTACCGGGGTGAGGAAGATGGCCTGCACAGGTTGCTTTCTGCAGGTGGCACCACCAACTCCCTGGCACTGGACCGGCAGGAACCGCTCCTTGAAGATAGCGATGGTGATATTTGGTTCGGAACTTTTGGAAATGGTGTTTACAGGATAGATCCCGTCACTTTAATTTACCAGCATTACACTCACAATCCCGCCGATCCGGAAAGTCTGTCAGAAAATTCCATAAACTGTATTTTTCAGGACCGCTCAGGCGCCACATGGTTCGGGACCTTCGGTGCTGGCATCAGCACACTGAATCCACATTCCAACAGATTTACCATTTATAAAAACAATCCATTCAACCAGAATAGTCTTGCCTCTTCCTTCGTCTGGTCCATATGTGAAGCTGCCAATGGCATCGTCTGGATGGGTACAAATGCAAATGGAATATCTTGCTACGATCCGAACCGCGGAACCTATACCCATTACGATCACATTCCCTTTGATCCAAGCTCACTGGCAAGCTCTTCCATACGTAAGATTTACCAGGACAGCAGGGGCCGGATCTGGATAGGTACCGATGGAGGGGGACTCGATCTGTTTAATCCGGGCAATCGCTCATTCACTCACTTCAAGCATGATCCAGCCGATCCATCTTCCATATCACATAACTCGGTCAGGGCCGTTTATGAGGACCGGGTTGGGAGAATCTGGGTTGGAACACAGGATGGATTAAATCTTTTTCAGGAGGATAGCATGACTTTCAAATCCTATCTTCTGGCATCAGAACAGGAAGAGGGTCCACTTCATAATTTTATCTATTCCTCCATTCTCCAGGATCAGCAGGACAATCTCTGGGTTGGAACTTACGGGGGGGGACTGTGCATGCTGGATCCGGAAGATGGCAGCTGTATTCAATATTATAACGATCCTGAAGATCCCAATACCATTTCCGACAATATTGTCTTCAGCATCTACGAAGATCTCAAAGGCAGATTCTGGATCGGGACCAATAGCGGGCTCAATATGTTTTATCCCGCTACGGGATCCTTCAGGCGATTTGGAGTAAACGAGGGGCTCGCCAATGAAGTCATATACGGGGTGCTGCCAGACGACAACAACTGTATCTGGCTGAGTACCAATCTGGGAATCTGCAGATTCAACACGGAGACTTTCGAGGTAAAGAATTTTGATACTAACGATGGTCTTCAGAGCAATGAATTCAATGGAGGTTCATATCACAGGGGGCCCGGTGGCAAACTCTATTTTGGAGGAGTATATGGTATGAATGTTTTCGATCCCGAAAGCATTGAGCCAGTCAGGAATGTCCCGGAGGTCACACTAACCAAACTTGAAGTACTGGGCAAGGAGGTGTTAATCGCCGGGATTGATCAGGAAGAGGAATTTGAGGAAAATCCTAATCGTATCTTTGAATCCGGGGAAAACTTCTATTGCAGTGAGAATGTTTCCTATATGGAAGAAGTTGTTCTGGACTTCAGGCACCGCTTTTTCTCGGTGGAATTTTCAGCGCTTAACAATCTGCAAACCGGTGACCTGCGCTTTAGCTACATGATGGAAAACCTGGATACGGACTGGAACAACGCCGGGGCCAGGAACTATGTCTCCTATACCAATATGAAGGCCGGAACTTACGTGCTGAAGGTCTTCGCCGAAAATGACGATGGCTACCGGAGTGATCCTCCCATGCAGCTGCGCATTATTATCACTCCACCCATCTGGTTATCATGGTGGTTCATCCTTATGGAAATTCTCGTTACCACGGCCATTGTGGTCATGGTCTATATTTACCTGCTGAAATCCCGGACCAACCGTCTCCTGAAACATCAGAATCAGCAAATCAGTCAGGCCAACGAAGCCTTGAGAAAATCCGAAAAGAACCTGATGGAACTCAATGCCACCAAGGACAAATTCTTTTCCATTATCTCTCATGACCTGAAAAATCCCTTTGCCAGTCTGCTCTCCATCAGTGACCTGATGGTTGATAGCTTTAATGACACAGAGCGGGAGGACCATAAAGCAGGATTCAAAAAGATAAACCAGAGTGTGAAACATTTGCTCGACCTGCTGGAGAACCTGCTGACATGGTCAAGGTCACAACGCGGAAGAATTAAATATGATCCGGTCAGGTTCAACCTCAGCTCCCTGGTACAGGAGAATATCAATCTGCACCGGCTGCTGGCTGAGAAAAAAGGAATTATGTTGCTTGCTAATGATCAGGATGAGGTATATGCCTATGGCGACAGGGATATGATAAACAGCGTCATCCGTAACCTGGTAACCAACGCACTTAAGTTTACCGACAAGGATAAAAAAGTGGAGATACAACTGAAGCCCCGCGATAAGGAGATTGAAGTAAGCATAGTTGATGAAGGGATCGGTATCTCATCGGAGCAGCTGGATAAGCTGTTCAGGATAGATGAAAAGTTTAAGTCCACAGGTACTGCCGGAGAGAAAGGGACGGGCCTTGGCCTGATTATCTGCAGGGAGTTTGTGGAGAAAAACGGAGGTGAAATTAAGGTTAAAAGTGCCCCCGGAAAAGGCTCCGTATTCAGCTTTACAGTCCCCATGGCAAACTGAACGTTGCCAAAGCAATCTTAATACTGTAAATTTGCCCCTAACTAAGCTGAAAAAACCATGATCAGATCCATGACCGGCTACGGGAAAGCCGAATGCCTGCTGGCCGACAAGAAACTGACCATCGAAATTAAATCGCTCAATAGCAAACAGTTAGATACCAATACCCGACTTCCTTCTCTCTATAAGGAAAAGGAGATGGATATCAGGCAAGTGATTGCAAGCGAGCTGGAAAGAGGCAAGGTGGAATGCTCCATCTATTATGAGCTCTCCGGGGAAGCTGTTTCAGGCACAATTAACGAAGCCGTGGTTAAGAGTTACTACGAGCAACTTTACAGGATCTCGGGTGAACTGGGCCTCCAGGCTTCGCTGGAATTGCTGAGCACCGTTATGAGGATGCCCGATACAATCCGCTCTGAAAAACTTGAACTGGATGAAAATGAGTGGACCCTGGTAAGCGATGCGCTGCAAAAGGCTGTCG
Organism: uncultured Bacteroides sp.; assembly: GCA_964458155.1. GTDB lineage: Bacteria > Bacteroidota > Bacteroidia > Bacteroidales. Next base: position 17,535 of record CAYWGP010000129.1, on the reverse strand, counting down.
ACCAGGTAAATAATTTCAGGATCCAGGAGGGAGAATCACTGGATAGTGATCTTCGCCAGCGGGTGGATGCCATTACCTGTAAACTGGAAGATACGGAAGCTTACGAGAAAGAGCGCATTAAGCAGGTAAGGGAACGGATCAGGAAGCACCTGGAAGAGTACGATTTAAAAGATGCAGTGGATGAAAACAGGTTCGAACAGGAGCTCATTTACTACATAGAAAAGCTGGATATTTCTGAGGAGAAGGTTCGGCTGACCAACCATTGTAAGTACTTTCTGGAAACCCTGGAGGATATGGGCCCTTCAGGAAAGAAGCTGGGATTTATTTCCCAGGAGATGGGCAGGGAGATCAATACCCTGGGCTCAAAAGCAAACCACAAGGAGCTTCAAAAGTTGGTGGTGGAGATGAAAGATGAGCTTGAACGGATCAAGGAACAGATCCTAAATGTACTGTAATGAAGGGGAAGCTATTCATCTTTAGTGCACCATCGGGTTCCGGAAAGTCAACCATTGTGCAGCACCTGATGAAACAGGGACTGGGACTTGAATTCAGCATTTCGGCCACATCACGTGAGCCCAGAGAGGGTGAAATAGATGGCCGGGAGTATCACTTTATTTCTCCTGAGGAGTTTCGAGACAGAATCAGGCAAAATGCCTTTATCGAATGGGAAGAGGTCTATCCAAACAAGTATTATGGTACCCTCTATAGTGAGGTAGAGCATATCTGGAAAAAGGGTAAGCATGCTATCTTTGATATAGATGTGCTGGGGGGACTGAATTTAAAAAAGAAGTATGGAAAGCAGGCCTGTGCTATTTTTATACAGGCTCCCTCCCTGGAGGTGCTGGAACAGCGATTACGTGCAAGAAGTACGGATGATGAAGAATCGCTCCGGCACAGGCTGGGGAAGGCCCTTTTTGAGATGGAACATGCTGAAGAATTCGACCATATCCTGATCAATGACTCCCTCGAAACAGCGCAGGCTGAAGCAGAAAAAATAGTTAAAGATTTCCTGACCATATGATTACAGGACTGTACTTTGGTTCATTTAATCCCATTCATATCGGGCACCTGGCCATCGCCAACTACATGGTCGAGTTCAGTGAGCTGAAACAGTTATGGTTCGTGGTAAGTCCGCAAAATCCCCTGAAAGAGAAAAAGAGCCTGCTCCAGGATTACCACAGGCTTGAGATGGTCCGACTGGCCGTGGAGGATGACGATCGTTTCAGGGCCTCCGACATCGAGTTCAAACTTCCCACTCCATCCTATACCATCGATACCCTCACCTACCTTGAAGAGAAATATCCGGGGAGGGAATTTCAACTGGTGATGGGAGCCGACGGATTACGAAGCTTCCATAAATGGAAACATGCCGAGTTGATTGTGAAAAAATACCACCGCTTAATCTACCCCAGGCCGGGCACTGATATAGAGCCAGGCACTAAACTGCCCAACGCAAGCCTCGTAGATGCTCCACTGATGGAGATCTCCTCCAGCTTTATACGCAAGGCCATCAAAGAGGGCAAAGATGTTCGCCACCTGGTCCCGGCAAAGACCTATCACTATATGCGGGAAATGCACTTTTACGAGAAGTAATATGTATATTTCTCTTATGAATGCTCTTAAGCAGGTATATACTATCCTTGTACTGATCTTCCTCTTACCTCAAATAGATACTAATTCCCAGGAGCTGGCAGATAGCACTTTCCTGTGGATAGTTGATACGGAAGATGGAAATAGTTTTATGGGCAGCATCGTTGACCAGGACAGCACTACATTAATCCTGCTCACTGATGTTTACGGACCAGTTCATATTCCCTTAAGCCAGATAAAAAATAAGAAAGAGCTTAAGCAGACCGAACTGGTTGAAGGGGAACACTGGTTCAGTAATCCCCATGCCACCAGGTATTTTTTCGGAACTAATGGCTAGGGATTAAAAAAAGGGGAAGCCTATTATCAGAATACCTGGATCCTGTTTAACCAGATTAATTATGGAATAACAAATCATATTTCTATTGGAGGCGGCCTGGTACCTCTCTTCCTTTTTGCCGGGGCCCCAACTCCTGTCTTTATTACTCCAAAAGTAACCGTGCCCATTGTAAAGGATAAGCTAAACGTGGGTGCCGGTGTGCTCTATGCCTATGTCCTCGGGGAAGAATTTGGCTTTGGCATCACCTACGGGACAATTACTTTTGGCAACAGGGATAACAATCTTACCCTGGGAGGTGGCTGGGCCTTCTCAGACTCTGAATGGGCCGACTCTCCTACCCTTAGCCTGAGCGGCATGACCAGGGTTGGAAGGAAAACATACCTTCTTGCAGAAAACTATTACATAGGCCTTTCGGAAGACTCAGCCCTGGGCATCATATCAGTTGGTGGCCGGAGTGTGCAAAGAAAGCTTGCTGTGGACTACGGGCTTTTCTTTCCCATTGGAGCAGATATTGGTGCCTTTGTTGCTATTCCCTGGCTGGGAATCGCGGTTCCCTTTGGCAACATAAAATAATAGTCCCTGATTACCTGGAAGCCTTTTCCCCCATGCGGAGTACTAATTAACGACGACGCCTGATGCCCATGCGGAGTGATATTTATTGAGGAGCCTTAGCCAGTGTACAGCACTGGGTTCAGCGACGAAATAAATATCACGTAGCCAGTTTGGCCTCTTTTACAATCTCCATTCCCTTCTTTATAGCTTTCTCGTTCTGGGGAATGGTATGATGGTGTCTTTCTGGAAGGGATTTACGCAGCCCTTTAATTACATTGTCAAAATCGACCACCGGGTTAACCTTGATATAGGCACCCAGCACCACCATATTAAAACTGATGGGAGATTTCATGCGAACGGCCTCCTCGGTAGCCTCGATCTGGAAAATTCGAATATCGTCCCTCTCAGGATGACGGGTGATGCCATTGGGATCGTAAATCATCAGGCCACCTGGTTTCACAGTGGATTCAAACTTATCCATCGATTGCTGATTAAGCAGGATTGCCGTATCATAACTTTGCAGTACAGGCGAACTGACCCGGTCATCACTTAGAATCACGGTAACATTTGCAGTTCCTCCACGCATTTCGGGACCATAAGAGGGCATCCAGCTTACCTCCTGATCCTGCATAATCCCCGAATAGGCCAGGATCTTACCCATGGAGAGGACTCCCTGTCCCCCGAAACCTGCAATAATGATCTCTTCCGTCATATCTACCAAGCATTAACTATTAACCATTAACCAACTTCCCATCCACCTTTATATCCCCCAGGGGGTAGAATGGGAACATATTCTCTTCCATCCAGATGTTGGAATCATTGGGTGTCATCTTCCAACCGGAATTGCAATTGGATACAAATTCAATAAATGAAATTCCCTTATTCTCCTTCTGAATTTCCAGAGCCTGCCGGATCGCTTTTTTTGCCTTGCGAACAGGCCCGGGCTTATGAACAGCCTGACGGGTTACATAATGGGTCCCCTCAAGCTGGGCAATCAATTCTGTAATCTTATAGGGAGGACCCATGGTGGCATTGTCTCTTCCATAGGGTGAAGTTGAAGATTTCATCCCCTGAAGGGTAGTGGGTGCCATCTGTCCCCCTGTCATTCCATAAATACCATTGTTTACAAAAAAGATGGTAATGCTCTCTCCCCTGTTACAGGCATGAATGGTCTCCCCGGTCCCGATGGCAGCCAGGTCACCATCCCCCTGGTAGGTAAATACATATTTATCGGGCCAGAGCCGTTTAATTCCGGTGGCAACTGCAGGAGCACGACCGTGAGCAGCCTGGGAGCAGTCAATATCCATAAAATCATAGGCAAGTACAGAACATCCCACGGGAGCAATTCCAATGGTATCATCCTGAATGCCCATCTCCTCCACTACTTCCATAATCAGGCGGTGGACAGTACCATGGCCACAACCCGGACAATATGAGAGGTTCGCATCGGTCATCAGGGGTGTACGCTGGTAAACCAGGTTTTCGGGTCTTATGATTTCTTTGATTTCCATCTAGTATCCTCCAATATATTTTTCTTCCATTGCTTTGTATATATCATCTGGCGAATGGATCTTTCCACCCATCATCCCGTAATGATATACCGGGATTTTGCCATTTACAGCCAGTTTAACATCCTCAATCATCTGGCCTGCATTTAACTCCACAGCTATCATTCCCTTCACTCTGCGGGCCAACCTTGCAAGTTCCAAAGTGGGAAATGGGAACAGCGTCTGGGGACGAAGCAATCCGACTTTTTTCCCCTTAGCCCTGGCCATATCTACAACTTTCTGACAAATCCGTGCGCTGGAGCCATAGGCCACCAGCAGAAAATCTGCATCATCGCAATTAAATTTTTCGAACATCACATCTTGCTCCATGGCTTTATATTTCGCCTGAAGCTTCAGGTTGTGTTCGTACTGCAGATCCGGATCAAGATTTAAAGAAGTGATTACGTTGCGTTCTCTGTCCCTGGTTTTTCCGGTGATAACCCACGACTGGTCAAATTCCGTGACACGTTCTTTCTGGGGTGGCAGCTCCACTTTCTCCATCATCTGGCCAATTAAACCATCTGTGAGAATCAGGGCCGGGTTCCTGTATTTAAATGCCAGCTCAAAGCCAAGATCCACAAAATCGGCCATTTCCTGAACCGATGCTGGAGCTAGTACAATAAGGCGGTAGTCGCCATGGCCACCACCTTTGGTGGATTGGAAGTAATCTGCCTGAGAAGGTTGTATGGTACCCAGTCCCGGACCCCCGCGAACCACGTTTACAATCAGGCAGGGAAGCTCGGCTCCGGCGATATAGCTGATACCCTCCTGCATCAGGCTGATGCCAGGACTCGAAGAGGATGTCATCACTTTTTTTCCGGTTCCTGCTGCTCCGTATACCATATTAATTGAGGCTATCTCACTCTCGGCCTGCAATACTACCATGCCGGTCCGTTCTTCAGGTCTCTGAAGCATCAGGTACTCCATGACCTCTGATTGTGGCGTTATAGGGTATCCAAAATAGCCATCTACTCCGGCCCTGATAGCCGCTTCAGCAATAGCCTCATTTCCCTTCATTAATGCCAGTTCCTTCATAAAAGCTGAGTTTATTTCTGTTTAACCCGGTAAACCGTAATTACACCATCGGGGCACACCACTGCACAATTGGTACAGCCCGTACAATTCTCCGGGGTTTGCATATAAGCATGATGATACCCTTTTCCATTCACCTCAGCCGCCATTCCTATTGTATCGGTTGGACAATTCACCATACAGACCTGACAGCCCTTACACCTTTCAACATCTACCACTATGGCTCCTTTTGCTTTTGCCATGCTATGCTATTTTAAAGTACAATCTCAAATGTAACAATTCTCAATTTCCTTCTTAACTGTTCTTGGACAGGTTTGCCAGGATGCTTTTAATTAGGGATAAAATGTATTATTTCGGGATAGAATGACATTCGCTGAAACTCTTCAGGCGCTCTTCCAGTAAAGGAAACTGATCCCTTCTAACCTGTGATACACAAGCCCTTAATCCTTCCTTCCTGCTACTTCCCGTTATCTCCAGCGAGATAGCGCTAATTCCGTAATACAGCAGTTCCTCCACCAGTTGGGAGCCCTCAAAACCAGGGTAGGATAGTGTGAAGTAGAATCCATCGGCGATGGGTTCATCCAGATCCAGGTCATAAACAATCTTAAATCCGTACTTCTGGAACAGGGTTTTCATTATGCCAGCCTTTTCTCCATACTCTCTCACCTCCCTGATATAATTATATGTTCCTTTATTGACTGATTTAAAAATGGCCGCCAGCGCATATTGCGCCGTGTGTGAAGCACCTGCCGACAGAGCGTAGAGAGCTCCATATATCATGGCATGGCCAAATTTATCCGATGAGTAATACCTCCTCAGGTCGGGGTACTTTCTCTCATAGAGCTGCGGAGACATAATCATCATCCCGATTCGCTGACCGGCATAGCTGAATGCTTTAGAACTGGATATCAAAAGCAGGAAGTTGTCTGTATATTTGGCTACAGTTGGCTGATAAGGGGGAACACCCGGCTTTGACAGATCCTTTCTGAAATCCATTCCAAAGTAGGCAAGATCCTCAATAATGGTGATATTATACTTCATGGAAATCTCTCCAATAATCTTCAACTCCTCTTCATTCAGACAAATCCAAGAAGGGTTATTGGGATTTGAATAGAGAATAGAAGAGTAGTTCCCCTTTTCAATCTCTTCCTCCATTTTCGGGCCTAGCTTCTGGCCCCTGAAATCATACAGGTCAAAGGATCCGAACTCATGTCCAAGCACCAGGCATTGCTGTTTCTGTACAGGAAAACCCGGATCCAGGAAGAGGGTTCCTGTCCGCTTATTATCAGAGCGGTTCACCACCATAAAAGCAGCCATACTCCCCATCATTGATCCCACCGTAGGAACACAGTGCATGGGTTCCACTTCCACATCTAGAAACATTTTTACGAAGCCGGCAGCCTCCTTTTTCAGGGGAGCTATACCTTCAATATTGGGATATTTGGAGGCCACCCCCTGGCGAAGGGCGATCATTTCAGCCTCAGTGCCTACGAATGTCGCATCCAGTCCGGGTACACCCATCTCCATCCGGATAAACTCTTCCCCGGTTATCCCTTCAATATCATTGACAATCTTAACAAGCTCTCTGATGGTAGCTTTTCCAGCCGGACGAATCCCAAAGGCATCAATTACTTCATTAACAACTTCTGAGGGTATTGGGGTTGATTTCATGTTTTGCCATTTTTCTCAATTCGAATTCTTGAATCTACCACAAGGAGCTGATCTCCGCGACCCATAAGCGGATTAAGGTCAAGTTCTGCAATCTGTTCATTATCGCTTAGCACAGCAGAGAGTCTTACCAGAATCTCCTCCAAAGCTGTGATATTAATACCCGGCTGTCCTCTCATCCCTTCAAGCATTTTAAACCCTTTCAGGGAGCGGATCATCCTACCGGCCTCTGACAATGACAGGGGGACCAGTCCCGTGGCCATATCCCTCATGACCTCCACATAGATGCCCCCCAGACCACACAGGATCATATGACCAAAGCCCGGTTCATATTTGGCACCCACAAAGAGTTCAATTCCTTCTAGCATAGGCTGAAGCAAAACACCGGTGGATCCTTCAATTTTTAACATTCTATGAAAATGTTCCATCAGGTCGGACTCATTATCGATTCCCAGGGCCACACCTCCTACATCTGATTTATGAACCGGGCCTACCACCTTCATTACCAGGGGAAAGCCCGTTTGATGTGCCAGGTTGTCCACGCTTGCGTCATCACTTGCTACCTCTTCGCTTACACGCGGGATACCTGCTGCATCAAGAATTTCTTGAATCACCTGGGGACTCAGGTAGCCCTCTGCCGAGTTCTCGATCAGTTTCCTAATGGCCGACTGATCAATCCCTTCCACTTTACCGGCTTCATCAGCCGGTGCATCTGTTCCGTGAACCAGTGTAAGTGCGCTGCCCAGCTGCACTTCATCAGGGAAATTGATAGTCCCGTGCGAAAGGAAGGCCTCCACCTCTTCGGCGGCGGTTGTCAGGGATGGAAGCACCGGATAAATGGGCTTGGTGCACTCCTGCATTTTTTGATATAGCAGATCATAAACATCAAATACCGGGGCCAGACCGGGAGTCCCGAAAATGACAACTATGCCATCAATATCTTCGAAGTAACGCTCACAATAATCAATACTTAAACCCAGCTGCTCCGCATTGCCTGTAGCCAGCATATCAATGGGATTTGAAGCGGACGATCCCGGATAGAGATAGGTGAGCAGTTCATCCACCCTGGACCCTTCAAGTTTGGGGACATCCATATCTCCCTTTGCCAGCTGATCCGTAAGCATCACTGCCGGTCCGCCTGCATGAGTTATAATGGCCAGGTTTCTTCCCTTCAGAGGAGGATGCAACATCACTGAGGCCACTGTGGTCAACTCTTCCCTGCCATAACATCGTACGACGCCTGCCTTACGGAAAAGCGCATCAACAGCCATATCTGAATTGGCCATGGCCCCCGTATGTGATGAAGCTGCCCTGCTGCCAGCTTCTGTGGTTCCTGCCTTGATGGCAGCTATCTGGCACCCTTTTGCAATCAGGGATGTGGCATGCCTGAGCAAACGGCCCGGATCCTTGATGGTCTCAAAATAAAGCATCTTTACCCGTGAGCTTTGCTCTTTGCTGTAGGTCTCATCCAGGTATTGCAAAACATCCTCCACTCCCAGCTGTGCGGAGTTACCCACCGAAAAAACATGATTAAACCTGAGTCCTTTCTGCAATCCGGACTCCATGATAAATACCGCCGTAGCACCGCTCCCGGAAATGAAATCGCAGCCCCCGGGATCCAGCTGCGGTATGGGAAGTGTAAAGACACCCTGGTAGGCCGGGGTCATCACCCCTATGCAATTGGGGCCAATCAGGGCAGCCTCATACTTACTGCATATCTCCACAATTTGCCTCTCCACTTCAGCTCCTTCGCTATTTTCCTCACTGAATCCAGCCGATACAATTATGAAGGCACGGGTCCCTTTGGTCTCCGCCAGTTCTTTCACTACGGATGTACAAAGATTGGCCGGGATGGCCAGAAATGCAAGATCGATGGAAGGAAGCGCTTTGATCTCCCTGAAGGAGGGTAGACCCTGAACCTCATCTTCCCTGGGATTCAGGGCGTAAAGAGATCCTTTAAAGGTCCCCGTACGTATATTATGAAATAGTTTACCCCCTGGCTTGGAAATATTATTTGAGGCTCCAACTACAACAATGCTCTCAGGATTAATAAGTTGGCGATTGATCATTCGAATCTGTTTAATAGATTCAAAGATAACAAAGCAGATTTGTGTCTTCGCCGGACGGCGAGTGTCTTAGAACACTGCCTAATAACAGGAATTAAAAAAAAATAAGGCAAGTTGCTGTTCTTCCTAAAACCCTCAAAAGATTCGCAACTTGCCTTGCACCCCAACAATTACTTTTCAGCTATATAAACCAATAATATGAAGATTTGTTTCTCAAAGCATGACTTTTAACAAATGGAGGGTGTTTTTTAACATTTAACCGGCCAGCACCGATTTCACCTTAACCCCGTGCAGACGCCCCAGCTTGCCGGCAAGAGATCCGATCAAATCGGTATTTCCTTCCAGAACAAGGGAGATAACACTTGTTGCACGATCCCTGAGGGGAATGCCCTGTCGTCCGAGGATCATATGTGAATGCTCAGAAATGATGGCGTTTATCCGCTGAATATCACCATCTTCCTGAACCAGAATAACAAGCGCTCCTATTCGCTGTTCCATAGAACGAAGATACTAATAAATGAGTTCCTGTACCTCATTAAACATGGATATGAAGTCAGGATCCGGTTTGCTGGCCAGTCTTTTATGAAAACGAACAGACTCTTCGCCCGGGCCGGGAATTGTTCCAGCATCCAGGGGAAAGAGAAGAGCAGAATCTTCTTCCACATGTACAAGAGCCTTTTCATACTGGCCGTTAAAATAGAATGATGCGGCATATCCCCCTGCCATGGGTACCAGTTTAAGCGGATCACTGACCGGGATTTTAAAACAGGGACGCCCGTGCTGATCAGGAAGTGCTTCCATTTTTGCACAGATCATATAGTGATGTTCCAGGTAGGCATTTGCCCTCTGGATATTTCCTTCCTTCAATGCTCTCCGGATCCTTGTACTGCTCACTGTCTCATTCTGGATCTCCTGCTGGGGGATTTCCTCCACCTGGAAACCCAGTCGCTCTCCAGTCTTGTAGAGGGAGGCGAAACTTCCCTCCCTGTTGTATCCAAAATAGTGGTTAAACCCGACCACAATGGTATGTGCACGAAGTTTCCCCACCAGGAAGTGCTCCACAAAATCGTCGGAACTGGTCCTGGCAAATTCCCGCGTAAACTCCATAATTATAAGATGATCCAGCCCAATTTGCTCAAGTAAGCTGATCTTCTCGGATCGAGAATTGATTAATTTCAGATCCTTAGCCAGGGTATCCGGATAGAGTACCTTTCGTGGATGTGGATGAAAAGTGATCAGTACAGAAGAGCCCTTTACCTGTTCAGCCAGGGCGTTCAGTCGCCCGATAATGGCGCGGTGACCAACATGGACACCATCGAAAGATCCGACTGTGACAACCGGGGAGTCTATCTCCGGTAAAAATTCCATGGAATTATGTACCTGCATGCTATATCCGGGGACTCTTCACAAAAAAAGCTACTTTCTCCAGGGAAGTAATCATGTCATATTCATCCAGATAGACTCCGGAAGGTACATTCAGGGGTACTGTGGTAAAATTCATCAAGCCTTTGATCCCTGCTTCCACCAGCTGAGCTGTCACTTCAGCAGCTGAATCGGCCGGTACAGTCATGATGGCGATGGAAATATTTTGTTCTTTGACGACTTCCTTGAGCTTGCTGAGCGGGTAGCATTTTACGCCTGATATCACCCTGTCAATTTTGGTGGTATCCACATCGAAAGTGGCAATGATATTAAGCTTGGAGCGCTTCCCGACAAAGTAGGTGGTAACAGCCCTTCCAAGATTTCCTATCCCTATCACGGCCACATTAAGGCCCTTTTCCGAATCAAGAATTTCACCTATTACATCAACCAGTTCTCTTACATCATATCCCTTTCGCTGCATACTGGTGTAGCCGATAAACATGATATCCCGGCGAACCTGTACGGCAGTGTTGTGATGAAGTTCTGCCAGTTCATGAGAAAAGATATGTGTTTTTCCCTCTTCCAGACACTGAAGCAGGGATCTGCGGTATTCACTCAAACGTTCAACTGTACGTTCTGGTAGGGTCATAGGTAATTCATTGCGCTCTTGCAATACTACAAAATATTGTTAATTAAATCACAGTTTAAGGTCAACAAATCTAATGATATCCCTCAAGACCTCCGGAGAGAGGCAGAATCACACTGAATTCGCTGCCTTTTTCAGCTACGCTTTTAACATGAATATGCCCTCCGTAGAGTTCGGCAATTTTACTCACGATGGAGAGGCCCAGTCCCGATCCGTCAATCCCCCTGGTCCGGCTGTTCTTAATCCGGACAAACTCCTTGAAAAGCTGCGATACCTCTTCTTTACTCATGCCTATACCCGTATCTTTTACCACTATCTCAGCTTCCTGGCGCTTCCGCTGAATCCTGAGTTCCACTTTACCGCCTTCCCGGTTATATTTCACTGCATTGGAGAGCAGGTTGTTGAACATAATATCCAGGTCCGAAGGGTCGGCATTATAATAGACGTCTTCTCCGGCAAAGGTAACGGCAACATTACGCTGTATGGCAAGAGGTCTGATGGTGGAAAGGGCCAGTTCGGCACGTTCCCTGAGGTTGATCTGTTCAATTTTTTCATCCTTTCGTTCCAGCCTGATCTTGGTGAAATCCAAAAGATCCAGAATTAGCGAACGCATTCCTTCAAGCCGTTGAAGTGAACGGTCCAGAACTTCATCGTAATCCTGCAGATCCACACCCAGTTCACGGTCCTTAATCATCTGAAGGTATCCCTCCAGGGCATTGAGAGGTGATTTAAGCTCGTGACTCAATACGGAGAGAAACTGGTAACGGATCTTTTTCCCCTCCTCCTTCATGGTCCGGGTTATCTTCTTCAGGAAATACTGTTTTGTGATCAGGTCGATACTGGACTTGAGTTCAGCCGGGGTAAAGGGTTTGGGAATAAAATCCCAGGCTCCGTCATCGGTGGCTCTGGCAGCAATTTCAAGGGACGCATAGGATGTGATCATGGCTACCATGAGATCCATTTTTTTTTGCCTGATAATTTCCAGAACCTCCATCCCATCCATTCCCGGCAGCTTGTTATCGAGCAAAAGGATTTCCGGGGGAGAGTTCTCCAGTATTGCCAGAGCTTCCTCCCCGCTTGCAGCCTCCCTGATCTCAAATATATAATCATCATCCATAAAGGGGAAACTCACACAGTGCCCTGCGAGGATTCTCTTCACCCCCGAGCGGATGCCCGGCTCATCGTCAACAACCAGGATAGTTAATGTTTCCATAGAATTAATCCAGACAGGTTTTGACCAATAACCTTAATTGTTCCATCTTAAAACCCTTCTCCAGATAGTGATCCGCTTTAATCCAGGTCCTGCTGCCCGGACTGTTCATATCGAACGAGATGCCACGTTCTGCCGCCACTGCCGTTGAAATAATTACTGGTACTTCGGGCCGACACTTTTTAATCTTGTAGGACAGGATGAAACCGCTGTCCTCTTCCTCCATCATTAAATCCAGAATGGCCAGATCAGGACACTCGCTTTCCAGATAGCGCTCAGCCTCTTCACGGGATTCAACTGCATGCACCTCGTATCCCCAGCTCTCCATGTGATGTTTCATCTGGAAAATAATATCCGGATCATCATCTGCCAGCAAAATTGTCTTTTTAACTTCACTCATATCCACTAACTTATTAACATGCTACCTTACTAACTGCCTGCACAGCAGGCTTACTAACTGGCTGCACAGCAGGCTAACCTGCTAACTTTCTCGGAAGCTTAATAGTAAATTCTGTTCCTGTTGCTCCATTCTCAGGCCTGTTGTTCGACTTCACATCTATCTGTCCCCTGTGCATTTTTACAATTCCATAACAAGTGGCCAATCCAAGTCCGGTACCTTTTCCAATGCCCTTGGTGGTATAAAAGGGTTCAAATATCTTCTCCAGGTCTCCCGGTGCAATTCCTGTACCCTCATCCTGGATCCTGATAATCACCCAGCCGTCCCGGTCAGACAGATTCACCCTGAGAGCCCCTCCATTGGGCATGGCTTCCATACCGTTCTTCAACAGGTTGCTAATAAGCTGTACTATCTGCTCCCTGTCCAGCTCGGCAATAGGATTGGAGAGATTATTTTCCTGAATATAGCTGATGTTGCCAGGAAAGATCATAGAGGAGGAACTTATTTTCATCACCTCTTCCAGATCACTTTGAACATAATTTACCTGGTTCTTCCTTGCAAAATTCAGTAAGCCGCCCACAATGTCCTTGCACCTCCCTGCCTGTTCCACAACTAACTCCAGGTCCTCTTTCAACTGCTGATTATCGCCACACTCCTCCAGCAGGAGATTGCTGTACATAATTACCACACCCAGGGGATTATTTAGTTCATGCGCAATACCCGCAGACAGCTGGCCCATATGTGCCAGCTTTTCACTCTGCCGCAGGGCCTGTTCCACGGAGAATAATTTATGATTTGAATCGGCCAGTTTATGTATGGTCTGGTGGAGGGTGTCGATTGAATATGGAAGGCACATTTCGACTTCGGCAAGTCCCGTTGTAATGGCCCTGGCATGACTGAGGCAGGTGTCGTATCCACAGGCACCGCAATCCAGGTGATCCTGCGAAGAGAACTTACCCATCTGATTCAGTACTTTCTCGATTTCCTGTTCCGGAGCATCCTTCATGCGTTGATCATCCTTTGCGAAGGAGCGGCTCAGGTCCAACTTAATATTCTCTTCCCTTACACCGCGTATCTGCCCGTCAGCCAGCATTAGTCTTTCATGCAGGTGATTGAGCACCTTCCTTCTCCTGACAAACTTCTTCCCCTCAGGACGTGTTCCGGGTCCCATGATACAACCTTCACAACAAAGCAGTTCAAGCTGCATGGATCCCAGTTTCCCGGACGCATATTCACGGATTGCCTCCTGGAAGTTAACCCTCCCTTCAGCAACGATGACCCGCTGATCCACATGATTCCCCTCCAGCTTCATGGATTGAAGCAAGCCCCTGCTCACAGGGAACCCGGCACCACTCATAGCAAGAGGCGGTGTAAAAGATGCCGGCTTCACATTGGAGGCCCTGATCCTTCCGGAGGTGAACATGGTTCGCAATTCTGCAAAAGTGATCACCTCATCCACCTCGGGCGACTCTTCCTTTTTTGCCACACAGGGTCCGATAAAAACGATTTTCGCCCTGCTATGCACCACCTCCCTGATATACCTGACTGTAGCTACCATGGGACTTACCACAGGCATTAGAGAATCAATCAGGTCGGGATGATATTTTTCGATAAATGAGACGATGGCAGGACAATCGGAGTTGATATAACCTTTTCCGGGCTCACCATTAATCAGATTTTCATAGGCTTCTGTTACAAGGTCTGCTCCCATCCCCACCTCGAACAGGTGGTGGAATCCCAGCTTCTCTAACATCCCGGCAAATAATTCAGAATCCGGGATTTCTTCAAATTCAGCCACATAGCTTGGTGCTACAATGGCAATGAGTTCATTTTCACTCTGCAAGAGCGTATTTACCCGGTCTATGGAGCTCTCATAAACCTTTGCCCCCTGAGAGCAGACAATGGTACAATTGCCACAGGCAATACAGCGTTCAGTAAGTACCTCGGCCTGCCCATCCTCAATCCTGATGGCCTTAACAGGGCACTCTCTGACGCAGGTATAGCATACTCTGCATCGGTCCTTGACTGTATAAACCAGTCCCCTCTTTTTTAATTGCTGTTCCACCTACAACAGAACCTCCCTTTTTGAATAGGTGGTATAAAAAAGCTCCTGACTCAGTTTCCCACCCGCTTCCTTCAGATAATCCTTATAAATTATATTTATTTCCTCACATCCGTGGGCTGTGTGGGTCTTACTCCCATTGTCCATGTCGTAGACCGCCTTGGCTCTGGTACGTAACAAATTCTCATCTGCCTGGATGGGCTGACCTCCACCATTGATACAACCATCCGGACAGGCCATTACCTCCAGGATATCCAGTTTCCTCTTTCCAGACCTGAGCTCTTCAATCAGGGTCACCACATTGGCCAGACCACTTACCATGCCTATCCTGATCTCCCTGGACCCGGCCATAACTGTCATCTCCCGGTAGGATTTATGAATCCGGAACCTGTGTAATTTTGAGGGATTTATGTCTGCCCCTGTGATTTGAGCATAAATAGTTCGCAGGGTGGCTTCAACTTCTCCTCCTGCCACAGCAGTAAGCTTGCCTGCCGACCCGGTGGAAAAGAAAGGCTCATCGGGCAATTCCGGTTCCAGGCGCTCCAGGTCAAGTCCGCTGAGTTTAATCATTCTAGCCAGCTCACGGGTAGTCAGTACAAGGTCGATTACCGGAATGCCCCCACGGGTCATCTCCACCATTCTCGCTTCGGTCTTGGCAGCTGTGCATGAAGATATTACCACAGAAACAATCTCTTTGTCGGTCTGCCCGAGCACTTTGGGCAACCACTCCCTGATCAGGGCTCCTTCCATTTGCTGGGGCGACTTCAATGGAGAAAGATAAGCCAGCAGTTCGGGATAGTATTGTTCAGCATAATGTACCCAGGCCGGACAGGAAGAGGTGATCAAAGGAAAATCCCTGTTCTCCTCCATGTGTTTCTGGTATATACTGGCCTGTTCCATAATCATCAGGTCGGCACCAGCTGAGCTTTCAAAAACCATGTCAAAGCCATATCTCCGCAAAACAGCATTGATGATTCCGCTTAATTCTGTTCCGGTCTTGTACCCAAGTTGTTCGGCCACGGAGACTACAACAGCAGGACTGTACTGGACCACCACAAGTTTGCCGGGAGCATGAATATATGTTTCAAGTTCAGGGAATTGCACATGTTCGATGAGGGCCCCGGTGGGACAGGTAATCAGGCATTGACCGCAGGAAGTACAGTTAGAATAATTCAAGGCTTTGCCCAGGGTGGTGGATATCTTCAGTTCCTTACCCCGGTGCGCAAAATCAAGGGTCGAGGTACTCATGATCTCCTCGCATATCCTGACACAGCGCCCACATAATATGCATTTTGAAGGATCCCTGATAATAGCCGGGCTGGACTTATCGATTTTATGGATTGTTCTTTTTCCCGGAATACGACGCTCCCGGATATTCAAATCCTCAGAGAGGGATTGCAGTTCACAGGATCCGTTTCGTTCACAGTAGAGGCAGTCATCAGGATGATTGGAAAGTAACAATTCCACATTGGTCTTTCGCGCCCTCAGCACCCTTGGTGAATGGGTCATGATGTTCATGGGTGCCTCGATGGGGAAAGAACAGGACGGAACCAGGTTCTCCCTTCCTTCTACCTCAACCACACACATCCTGCAGGCTCCCGATGGGGAGAGATCTTTCATACTGCAGATAGTAGGAACATGCAGGCCATGACGATTCAATGCAGCGAGAATAGTTTCTCCCTTATCCGCATCAATAGTCCTTCCGTTTACCTCCAGTTTTATTGACATCCTTGGCTATTTATAATAGACTGCTGTAAATTTGCATACTTCATAACAGATCCCGCATCCGATACATTTGTCCTGAACAATAAAATAGGGGTGCCTTGCCGTGCCAATAATAGCTTCGGCCGGACAGCGTTTGGCGCAGATGGAACAGCCGGTGCATAGATCCACATCTATGAACCAGCTGCGCAGCTCTGTGCATGTATTGGAGGGGCATCGCCTGTCGAAGATATGTTCCTCGTATTCATTCCTGAAATATTTCAGTGTACTCACCACAGGCTTAGGTGCATTCTGTCCAAGCCCGCACAGGGAAGTATCCTTCATTACCTCAGCCAGTGTTTCAAGCTGCATTACCCCTTTGAATCTCTCCAGGGTGGTGTGTCCCTCTTCATCGGCAGGTTTCCTGGTAATGCTTCCCAGAATCTCGGCCATCCGCCTTGTCCCTTCCCGGCATGGAATGCATTTTCCACAGCTCTGCTTGTGCATGTATTCCATGAAGTATCTGACGGTATTTACCACACAGCTCTGGTCGTCCATTACAAGAACACCTCCAGAACCCATGACAAGCCCTTTTTCCTTCAGGCTCTCATAAGTAACAGGAATATTCATCAAATCAAGCGGAACCATACAACCCGACGGACCTCCCACATGAAGTGACTTCAATTCCCGGCCCTTGCCAACTCCCCCCATTATCTTATTCACAATGGTATCGAAGGAAGTTCCCATGGGCACTTCAACAAGCCCGGCCAGTGGTAAGCGCCCTGAAATACTAAATATCTTGGTTCCCGGACAATTCTCCGCTCCTATGCTCTTGAACCACCCTGGACCCTTGCTTATGATTCCGGGTAAATTTGCCAGAGTTTCCACATTATTGACCACCGTGGGACGTCCCAGGTAACCGGATGTGGTTGGATAGGGTGGTTTGGAAGATGGCATTCCTCTTTTTCCTTCCATACTTGCAATCAGTGCCGTCTCTTCTCCACATACAAACGCACCCGGACCTTTTCGAAGGGAAATCTGAAGATTGTAGCCACTATCCAGGATATTATCCCCGAGCAGGCTCATATCTCTCAATTTCATGATAGCGCTGGTAATCCGCCTGATGGCATCTTTGTATTCGCTGCGAATGTAGATATAGGCTCTGTTGGATCCTATGGCATAGGCGGCAATAGAAATACCCTCCAGGAGCTGAAAGGGATTACCTTCCATCAGGGTGCGGTCCATAAAGGCTCCGGGATCACTCTCCTCAGCATTGCAGACCAGGAATTTCTGATCGGAGGGAGTCCGGAATGCTGCTTTCCACTTCTCGCCAGTAGGAAATCCACCTCCCGACCGGCCCCTCAG
>CAYWGP010000128.1:0-11317 GCA_964458155.1 uncultured Bacteroides sp. | reverse complement strand
ATCAGGTCGAAATTAACCAAAAAGAGATTAGAATCTTTCACCAGGTCCAGTTTCTTATACACGGGTTTTTCCCTGAGGAAGTCTTTCATCTGTATTATATCGCGACTCTCATCGATGTGGAAATATTTTTTCCAGTGCTTTTTGTTGTCCATTGAAAAGGTGCCATCACCATTGAGCATCACCCGGTCGAAATTCTCCAGGTAACTCTGGTTAAAGCGGTATTTATACTGTCCCTGCCTGGCGGTTTCAAGTACATCTTCGTGCAGGTCACTCCCGTATATTTCCGATTTTTCCAGCAATCCCAGTCCATCCAGTATTATCATCATGGAATAGACCTCCTGGCCCGTAGAACAACCGGGGTGCCAGATGCGAATGGTATCTTGCTGACTGAAAGAAGGAAGCAGTTGATCTTTAATGAGTTTCCAGACAGGCGGGTCCCTGAAAAGTTCGGTGGTATGAACCGTAATTTTTTTCATGATCCGCTCTAAAAACCACGGATCGTTCTTCATCCGCTTGATCAGCTGGTCCATATCCATTTCCAGTTCGAGCAGGATCCGGTTAAGGCGTCTTTGAAGGGAAGTGTGTGAATAATCCGAGAAATCGAAGTCAGAATGGTCCCTAACAGCAAGCTGAAAGTTCTGTATATCCTTTCCAACAACCTCCATATGGTAAATCTAAGGATTTAATAATTACCTTCAAATTTGGATAAAATCCATTTGTGTTTAACTTTGAGATGACTAAGCCTGTTCAATGACTTTTGGCATTCTTATATTCCCCGGGGCCCATGGCGATAAAGAGCTTAAACGAGTTCTGGAGGGGGTTTACAGCGAAAAAGTAAAATACATCTGGAACAAGGAGACAGATCTGAACGGGCTTGATGCACTCTTTATTCCCGGCGGCTTTCCATGCAAGGGCTCCTCATCCTCCAAATGTATCGAAGAATCTCCTGTTATAGAGGCCATGATTGATTTTGCCGATCGCGGAAAGATTGTGATCGGGATCGGAAACGGATTCAGAGTACTCTGTGAAACAGGCCTGGTACCTGGATCCATCAGGATGAACAAGTCCCAGCGCTTTATATGCCGCAACACATTTATAAAGCCTGATAACGATCAGACAGCAGTAAGCTGTAAACTCTCCGGTGAAAAAGCCTATCGCATCCCCATTGCCACCGGTTATGGCAGATATGCCGCCAAGGAGGATACGCTGGTGAAAATGAGGCACAGTAATCAGATTCTTTTTCGCTACTGCGACGAGAGTGCCCGTATTTCGGAGGGCATCAATGTGACCGGTGCGGTCGATAATATTGCCGGGGTATGTAATGTGAAGAAAAATGTTTTCGGCATGATCCCCCAGCCCGAGCGGGCGGTGTTCCCCTATGGGGGCAACATGGACGGGAAGGCTATTTTTGACTCCCTGATGGAGTATCTCTGAGAAAAATTATCTTACATCCCCGGGAGTCTTTTCCCCCGGAGTCTCCCTGAGCAGGAAGAGATTCCTTCCCTCAATGAACTGCATCTCCACCACATCAAAAAGTACCAGTTTGGTCATCAGGCTTACCAGCTCCTTTCTTCGAAATCCCGTATCGCGCTGGATCTTTGTAAGTGTGGCCCCCGGCTCTTTTTCCAGGTAGAGAAGCAGGAACTCTTCGCTGCGGGTAAACTCCAGGAGCCTGCCCCGCTCCTTGTGCGCCTCTTTCCATACTTCCAGCTGGATGATGCCGGCCAGGATATTCTCATCATTCACCCGCACATAGGCCATCCATCGCCTGTCCTGGTCCTGGGCATAAACGGGCTTGTTTGCGACCGTGGGGATGTATATTTCCAGGACACTCTTTCCATCAATCTGGTGGATACTGGTCTCGAATTTCACTTCCGGTTTGCAGTACAGGGAGGCTGCTGATTCGGCCATGTAAAACTCTTCGTCGGAGCGTACCCCGCTGATCCTGCCATTGTCCTTTACCCCGATCAGGAGCCGTCCACCGTCGGTATTTGAGAAAGCCGAGAGGGTACGGGCGATCTTGCGGGCATCACTAATCTCGAATTTAAAATCCAGTTGCTGATGCTCCCCCTCTTTAATCAGGGCCCGGAGATATTTTTGTCCGCCTGTTTCCATCTGCATCAAATTTACTAACTTGAAACTAACTTGAAACTCTTACCCCATGATCAATTTTCGCACCCGTCTGCATCATTTTTTTGGGCGGATTCGATATGGCATTGCAAAGTGTCGCCGCAGGATTCTTGATACCAGTGTCCTCACCCGGGGCCACTGGCTCTGGGCAGCCCGGGCCATCCTTATCATCATGAGCCTCTTTATGGCAGGCATGGCCATAGATTTTATTGGTGAATTGCATATTGGCATTTTCCTGGCAGCCCTGCTGTTTTTTCCCGGACTGGCCCTGCTGGCCGGACTGGGTGTCCGCCTGGGACTAAAATTAGTGAAGCTACTGCCTGAGAAGCAGAACTGGATATTTTTCGGTGCTATCTTTTTCGTCATGTCCTTTTTCTGGTTGCCGGAAAAGGGGATGATCGTACTGAGCCTGTTTATAATTCTGTCGGGCTCTTTTCTCGGGGCAGGGATATACAACCTGGGAGCCGGGAGATGGGTTTCACTTACACGGGTAAGGAAGGTGCTTACCCTGGTATTTCTGACAGTTGGAACAGCTCTGTTCGCTTTTGGCTCGTTCTATTTACTTTATCCGGGAAAGGAGCCCAAAGAAGTGCAGGCCTGGTCTATGGAGGCAGTCCACCTTCCTGCGGAACTGGGGGTCGACGATCCATCATTGCCTGGTTCCTGTCAGATTGATTCACTCAAATATGGCTGGGGCAAGGACAAACCGCGCAGTGAGTTTGGCTCCAGGGTAGACATAAAAACACAGCCCGTGGATGGAAGCAGCTTTCTTGCGGGCTGGGAGAAATTATCTGGAAAGCTAAGAAGTAAATACTGGAAGATGGGTCCGGATTCCCTGGCCCTGAACGGGGAGGTGTGGTTTCCGCTTGGAGAGGGCCCCTTCCCCCTGGTGCTGATGGTTCATGGTAACCACAATGACCGGGATTTTTCCGATCGGGGGTATGCCTATCTTGGAAGGCATTTTGCTTCACACGGGATTATTGCTGTTACGGTAGATGAAAATTTCCTGAACGGTGCCTGGTCCGATTTCATCAGCGGACTTGAAACAGAGACCGATTGTCGCGCCTGGCTTCTTTTGAAACACCTGGAGCAATGGAGGGAATGGAACAACTGCGATACCATTCCTTTTTATAAGAAGGTGGATATGGACCGGGTGGTGCTCATTGGTCACTCCAGGGGAGGCGAGGCAGTCAGTGTAGCTTCCTGTTTCAATAACTTACCCTTTTATCCTGATAATGCAAAGGAAGAGTTCAACTTTAAATTCGGGATCAGGGGAGTGGGTGCCATTGCTCCGGTCGACGGACAGTACTCACCGGGTGGTATACCCACCCCCGTGGAGGATGTGAACTATTTTACCATTCATGGTTCCATGGATGGCGATGTGCGGAGCTATGACGGGCTCCGGCAGATGCGAAGGGTGCAATTCAGCGATTCACTGTACCACTTCTCAGCGGGACTCTACCTTCACGGGGCCAATCACGGACAGTTCAACCAGAGTTGGGGGATATTTGATCATAGTTATCCTAACAATCTCTTACTGAACCGGAAAGCCATTATTCCAGTTGAGCAGCAAGAGCAGGTAGCATTAGTCTACCTCACTGCCTTTGTGCTGGAAAGCTGCAATCCCGGCGGCGCTTACCTTCCCCTCTTTAAAGACTATCGAACAGGCCGGCACTGGCTTCCCGATCTTGTGCATCTGAACCAGTTTCATGAATCCACAGCCAGCATCATCTGTGAATTTGAAGAAGACCTGGATCTGAGTACCGGATCCTGTGGGGTCGATTCCATTGCTGCTTGCGGACTGGCACTCTGGAAGGAGGGCAGGATTCCGAAAAAATGGGGCGAACATCGCAACAACGGGGTGTTCCTGGGCTGGAACAATGAGGAGGATTCCATTCCCGCACAATACACCATTGTCCTGGATACTTCTCAGCGTTCTATGCTGGAGGGGAGCCTGGCCTTTAGCTTCCTGGCAGCCGACGCCCAGGTAGATCCGGGTAAGCGGGAAGATGACTCCGAAGAGGATCCTGAGGAGGATTCAGAAAACAATTCTAAGAAGGATGCCGGGAAAGATTCTGAGAAGGAGGCAAAGGAGAAGGATGCAAAGGAGGAGGATTCTGAGGACGAGGATGAGGTCCCCGTGGAATTCAGCATTGTATTTACAGATACTTCAGGGGTGGAGTACAGGGTAAAGCTCACAGACTTTCAGTACATACAACCTGCCATTAAACCGCAGGTCGTTAAATCGAAGCTTTTCACCGAAGATGCAGAATCGGAGGTCATCCTGCAGTATGTATCCATCCCCTTTGAAAATATCAGGAACAGTTCAGATATACCCCTTTCGGCCACTGCCCTATCTTCCATCAGTTTCATATTTGATGCCGAAGAGAAGGGAACAGTGCTGCTTGACCAGATTGGCTTTGCCAGGTAGGCAGGCCGATGTCTATATCGAAGACAATGCAAATGAAAGCAGTTGTTTGTCCAAAATATGGTCCCCCGGAGGTTCTTCAATTGCAAGAGGAGAATAAACCAGTTCCTGAGGATAATGAACTACTAATACGAGTGCATGCTGTATTAGTAGGAGAGGAGGACCCCATGCAGCGGAAGGGCAGGCCCTATTTTGGAAGGATTTTTGTTGGCTTAACAAAGCCCAAGAAACCAATTTTAGGTACTGAATTTTGCGGAGAAGTTGAAGAAGTGGGCAAGGATGTAGAGCAATTTAAGAAAGGGGACAGAGTAAGGGGTGTTACCGGTGCGGGTTTTGGTTGTTATGCCGAGTTTATGTGTATGCCTGAAGGTGGACTGGTATCTATAAAGCCGCCAAATATGACCGACGAGGAAGCCGCCCCGATCTGTGGGGCGCTGGCCGCATGGAATCTTTTGAAGGCAATAGCAAATATTCAGAGCGGACAAAAAGTGCTTATCTATGGAGCTTGCGGAAGTACAGGTCTGGCTGCAATACAAATAGCCAAAGAGTTTGGTGGGGAAGTTACCGCAGTGTGCAGTTCATCCAATCTGGAACTTGCGCTTTCCCTGGGAGCCCATAAGGTAATTGATTACTCGTTTGAGGATTTTACCAAAAATGGCCTGAGCTATGACGTGATTCTAGACGTATCGGGCAAGTCTTCATCCTTACCTTTCAAAAACGCACTTAATAAAAAGGGATACTACCTGACTACATATCCCTCATTATCAATTCTGCTTCAAAGCTTATGGACTCCCCTGTTCAGGGGTAAGAAAGTCGTGTTTTCGGCTACTGGACTCAAACCAGTATCGGAGCGCCTGTCTTTTCTAAGAGAGCTTACAAAACTTTATGAGGAAGGCAAGTTAAAAACGGTAATAGATCAAAGCTTTCCACTGGAGCAAATGGTTGAAGCGCATCGCTATGTGGAAAGAGGACTCGAAAAAGGCAGTGTAATTGTTAGCATTTGATGCTTATGTATACCAGGGCAGGAATTTTGGGGGATTGGGATCCACCAGCCTGGGAGGCCTTGGATTCAGGGGCTTGCCGTTGAGTACCTTTTCATAGAGGGGCAGGAAGTTCCGGGCCATATGGATGGATGCGAAGTTGTCGCAGACATATTCATGGCACTTCTTCCGGTCATATTCCCCCACATGCTTCAGGGCGTCCACCAGTTCATCTTTCCTGTTGCTGAGAAAGCCGAATTCGGAGCTTACCAGTTCGGGCAGGGCGCCATAGGGAGTGCCAAAGACCGGACAACCGAAGTAGAGGCTTTCCACCACCGCCAGGCCCATGGGCTCGTTCCACAGCACCGGGAAGAGTAGCGCTTTGGAGCCGTTGATCAGGCGGTTCTTCTTAGCCCCGCCAACCATGCCTTCAAAGCGGATTCTCGGGTCCAGGGTAACACGCACCCCCATTTTCAGATTCACCCGGTGCCCTCCCAGCACCCTCAGGGGGTGCCCCGATGCCCTGGCGATCTGTATGCAGCCCTTCAGGTTTTTTACCCGCCAGGCTGCCTTCCCCAGAAAATGAAGATACTTACGCTTCATATCCAGATTTGCTTTGCCATATTCCTCCAGGCCCAGGCCATTGTATACAAATACTTCGCTTCCGAAACGGGCCGCATGGTCGCGGGAGATAAAAGTCGTATTGATATCAAATTCCCGCTTATCGCCAGAGTTGCCATGCAGGGTAATCATATAAGGCTTTGGCAGGGGTTCCCAGAGGGGAATATGAGAGTGAACCAGGTCCACATTTTCGGGGATCTGACTGGCCAGAGTCTTTTCGGGATCGAGGAATAATACCCGGGCAAAGTCACAGTGCGATCCATGTGCCACAAGGAAGGTGATGCGATGCCCCATCTTGATCAGCTCCTTTCCAAGGTACCAGATATCCCTGCTTGTTCCGCCGTATTTGGGAGTTGGAATTTTGCCATTGTAGATGATCAGGATATGCAGGGATTCCATAGGTGTTATTTATTCTGAATGCGTGATATGACCGACAGGAACAGGGGAATATCATTGGCCGACAGGGTGGCCATGCGTTCCATAATGCGGTGGTGAAGCGGAGTACCTTCCAGGATCCCGGCTTCGTTTAATAGGCGGACCGATTGCTTCTTTAATGTTATCCATCCTTCGCCCGATTTCGTAAGGGGCACCCCGGGTTTCCCTGGCTGGTTGAAGGGCGATAGCTCGTACGCTGTTACCATCACCGACTGTCCCAGGTTCAGGGAAGGGTAGTTGTTTACCATAGGAATGCTCATGGCCAGATCCGATTTCAGGATCAGGTCATTGGGCAGGCCGCTTTCCTCTGTTCCAAAGAGGATACCAACTTTATTCAGGAGATCTTTTTTATTCTCCAGCTGCTTCCTGATAGTGCGACTGGAATGATAATCGTGTTTGGCAGTTCGCCCTTTGGCCGTTGTGCACACAACAAGGTCCAGGTCCTTTATGGCGTCCTCAAAGTCATCATAGAGCAGGGCCGATTCAAGGATATCATTGGAGCCATGAGCCAGCATCCTGGCCTCATCGCCCAGGTGATTGCATGGATCAATAAGCCTGAGGTGACTGAATCCCATGGTTTTCATGGCCCTGGCTGCCGCCCCCACATTACCGGGCACAGCTGGCTTATATAATATGAAATGGATCTCCAAGTGTTATTAATCTGATGGCCTGTCCACAGGAAGGGCCTGAGCTTTGATCGGCCAAATTACAATTTTTCCAGTTGTTTGATGAGATTGCGCCCCCTCGATTTGAATCCCACGCTGTTGTTCGCTGTCTGGTCCTCAATTACAGCAATAAATTCATCCTTCAGTTCAGGATAGAGCAACACGTGATTGTAGATAATCAGCATGGCATGTGCCTTTACAGCAACAGGGTACTGCTCAGAAACCAGGCAAGAGAAACAGAGGTCGATAAGAAGGCCCTGATCCTCTTCGGGTATTTCATAGCGGGAGAGCATCCTGAGCAGACTGCGCAGTGAGCCCTTTGATTCCAGAGCGGGCAAAGCCTGCACTACTTCAGAAATATGCTTTCTGGCCATCCCGGGTTTGCGTTCATCGCTGCCATCCAGTACCCAGGAAGCACGCCATGCCAGGGGGTCGTTTTCATGGAGGGACAGTTGGAGTAAAGTATCGAAATGAGACTGGGATTTAATCACCTCCCCGACCAGCAGATCTTTCCCGACTCCTGAGGGTATATCGGCCAGCAAGGACCTGAAGTCCATTATTTCTTTTCCTCCTCGGTTTTCTGCCTCATGGACATGATGGTATAACCAGAAGTGTTCACCGAATGGGAATGGTTCATATCGATATTGGTCACCTGCATCACAGTCTTTTCGCCACTCTCTTCAATTACATCATACTCCAGCACCATCCCGTTCAGGGCGTAAGCGTGGGTAAACATGCTTCCGAAGGTTTGCTTGTTTTTCATCCACTCCTTGCGCATTTCTTTTCCCAGTTTCTCAGAAACCCACATATGGACCTCTGTGTTTTCATCCTCCAACAGGTACTCTTCACAGGAGTAGCCAAGGATCTCCTTGGTCTTGCCTGTTTTAATGGGCCTGTAGGAATCCATGTCAACTTCCTCTTCGTTTTCATCTACGTAATCTTCTGCCAGTTCTGCCATCGCTTCCGGGTCGATGGTGGTGGCAAAACCGGTTTTTTCCCCGTCGTTTTCTGCAAGGATAAGCATGGCACTGTTCTTGGTATCAAAGATGATGGTCGATTTGTCATTTCCATCTTTAAATTCCATGGCGTAATCTGCAGCCTCCTTATGGAGATAGTTATCGTAGACAACCTGGTCGTCAAGATTGCCATTCTTCTTGTAGGTGTTGATTTCCATCTGGATATAAGCGTCAAAGCTGTATACCGTCTCATAATCCACATTACCGGTCAGTCCCATGGCATCCATCATAATCCTATTGGAGAAATTGACGCTGGACGATTCACCGGCATCTTCCATCTCCACCACCGTGGTGCTGTCATCTTTAACTTCGACCGGTTCCTTAAAGACGGCCTTCTTCACCCTGTCTCTCAGACTCTGGGAATGGGTATTCTGAAAAGAGAAAAGCAGGGCGGTAACTGACAATAAAAGAACGATACGTTTCATCGGAATAAGTTTTAGTTGATCACCATATGCAATTTAATACATATATATTTGAACAACAATCGAGATTCCATGAAGTTCAAAAAGCAATTGACCCATGGCCGCCTGGTGAGGAGGTATAAACGATTTCTGGCCGATATGATTCTGGACGACGGAACAGAGGTGGTGGCCCATTGCACCAATTCGGGGACCATGAAAAGTTGCCTGGAAGAAGGAGCGGAAGTATGGCTGACCCCGGTGGACGATCCCAAACGACACACGCAATATACCTGGGAAATGATTAAGATTGGTGGGGACTGGGTGGGGATCAATACATCCAACCCAAATACGCTGGCCCTGGAATGGGTGGCTGGTGGATTGGTACCCGGACTGGAAGGGCTTACCGGCCTGAGACGGGAGGTGAGGTGGGAAGACAGCCGTTTTGACCTATACGGGGAGCTGGCAGGAAGCAAATCTGCAGTTGAGCCAGGAAGCAAATCTGCAAGTGAGCCAGGAAGAGAGCCGGGCAGGGCCTGCTTTATAGAGGTGAAAAATGTAACCCTTAAGGAAGGCGACCGGGCTCTCTTTCCCGATGCGGTGACCGAACGGGGCCGCAAGCACCTGAATACCCTGGTCAGGGTAAAAAGGGCAGGCATGAGGGCCGTGATGCTCTACGTGGTTCAGCGAATGGATGTGCGGATCTTCTCCCCGGCACGGGCCATTGACCCGGCCTATGGGAAGGCCCTGGATGAAGCCGTCCGCAATGGTGTGGAGATCATCGTGGTCCAGGCACGGGTCAGCCCCGAAAGCATCGAATACCAACGGGTATTGCCGGTGGAGCTATAATGATTGCCACTGTTCAGTATTTATCCAGCCCCGGCTGCCAGTGCCGGCTGCCAGTGCCTAGTGTACCCCTTTGTGTATGGCCTGAGTGGAAGGATCGGTGAGTCGCTTCTC
The DNA here is from genome assembly GCA_964458155.1 of uncultured Bacteroides sp. Classification (GTDB taxonomy): domain Bacteria; phylum Bacteroidota; class Bacteroidia; order Bacteroidales. The sequence continues at coordinate 1,684 of CAYWGP010000128.1, read as the reverse complement.
CTCGGCATACTGGTAGGCCTGGTGCATAAAGGCCTGGAGCCTCAGCTCAATGGAGGAATCTTCCTGACCATCGTAAGCAATGCTCACATAAGGAATATTCCCTTTATCCTTACGTAACTGGTCTGATACCGAAGCCACCAGGGTACCTGGCATACAGGTGAATGGCAGGATATTGGCAATGCCTGAAATACCCTTGTCCACCAGGATGGCCGATGTGCCCAGGTTCAGTGCCGGGTCGCCGTCGTAATGTTTGTGCACATAGGGTCCGCAGGCATTAAGCATATCCTTCACGGCCACCTCCTTATCTTCATCAAACAGTCCGTGGAAGGGCTTGACAATTTTGCCGGCAACCCGATCCTGGAAGTATTCCTGCAATTTGGATTTGACAACTCCTTTAAAATCGCCCTTCCATCTGCTGTCGCGGGTGTAACGGATGGTGGAATAGGATAACCACTCTGCAAAAGGTGCAATCCAGGTTTCGGCTCCGAATTTTTCAAGCCTTTTGACCAGGTGAGCACTACAGAAATCGTTGTCGCGCATGAAGATCTCACCCACCACGGCCACAACAGGCTTGCGTTTACCATTGGACATGGGGATCTGGGTGAAGGAGTAGGCAATTTTTGCCAGGGTATCAGTTAGCTTATCTCCACCCTCTTCCATGCAGCTTACCAGGTCTGCCAGGGCCTTTTTATATACGACCTCGGTGCTTCCGGGGATCGCTTCGTAGGGTGTGCGCTCCTGTTTCATTTTCCGGATGATATCCATGGCCACAAAGCCTTTCCAGGCATTGAGACGGAACTTGGAACCGTGTCCGCCCGATATGGATTCATAGGAGTCGTCGTTGCTGGGAGCAATGATTTCCGTTTTGTCATAACCCAGGCGGTCAAACAGCACCCGCTGGAAGCGGTTGTATTGTCCGAAGCGGCAGGGTCCATTGTGGTCGGGCATAAAGAAAGAGACCTTGGCCGGATCGGTTTCCGGATCCTTCAGCTTTTTCAGAAAACTTCCCGTGGTGGCGATCATTGGGAAACACTCCCTTGCAGAGGTGTATTTCCTTGCCAGGTCCAGGTCCTCCTGGTTTTGCATGGGCAGTGATTCAGCCTTCACGCCAAAGCTCCTGCATACTCCTGCCATTACATAAGAGGCATCACTCAGGTAGGGGAAGTAGAGGGTCCGGTCCATCAAAGGAGAAGAGGCCATCTGACCCGGAACATAAACCTTCTTTTTTTCCTTGTCGCCCATCCTGGAGCCACTGAGGCTATCGAGGAAAGCTTCGTAGCGGGTGATCATTCCTGCATCGGCCCCATGCTCATCGATCTCAATCTCCATATAAGGCTTGCCGGCCATCTCCTCATGTACAAAGTGTGCCAGGAAAGAATCTGGTCCGCAGCGGAAATTGCCCATGTAGATTCCATGGAGGCGATCGTCTTTGGCAATAATCCTTGAAGCTGCCAGGATGCGCTGACCATTGGGCCAGTACATTTTGTTGTAATCCCTGGTAATGTTCTCGTCTGCCAGGGGCAGGAAGTCCATGGGAATGGGTAGCACATCCAGGTTGATCAGCTTCTCCACCATACTCAGGTTGAGGGCAGGATCGCCTGTATTATAGGGACGCCCGATAATCGCCAGTACCTCTTTGTCGGCGGGCAGGTCGGCCATTACTTCCCGACCGCGGACTCTTACC